>NZ_JBFULU010000020.1:0-133804 GCF_054049735.1 Bradyrhizobium sp. P5_C12 | reverse complement strand
GGTCGGCGGCGAGCGCCAGCACGATCGCCTCAGCGGCGCGGTTCTGCGCGAACACGGCGCCGGCGGCGATCGCAGGTCCGGAGTCGCGCCGCATCGGCTCGAGGATCACGTCGGCCTCGATGCCGATCTCGGCGAGCTGCTCCAGCACCATGAAGCGGTAGGACGCATTGGTGATGACGATCGGACGCTCGAACAGCGCGCCATCCGAGACGCGCAGCAGCGTGTCCTGGAAGGTCGAGCGGGTACCGAACAGCGGCAGGAACTGCTTCGGCCGCACCTCGCGCGAGGCCGGCCACAACCGCGTGCCGGCACCGCCGCACATGATCAGGGGGATAATGCGTTTGTCCATCGTCATCTCAAACCTTGAAGTAGTCGCGATACCAGGTGACAAAATTGCGGACCCCGTGCTCGATCGGCGTCGACGGTGCAAAGCCGGTGTCACGCATCAGATCCTCGACATCCGCGAACGTTTCCAGCACGTCTCCAGGCTGCATTGGCAGCAGCTCTTTGTTCGCCGTCCGGCCCAGCTCCCGCTCCAGGAGAGCGACGACGTGCATCAGCTCTTCGGGATGGTTGTTGCCGACATTGTAGACCTTAGACGGCGCATTTGCGGCGGCCGGATCGTCCGCGGGCACCCGGTCGATCAGCTTGGATACTACACGAGTCACGTCGTCAATATAGGTGAAGTCGCGACGCATCCTGCCATGGTTAAAGAGCCGGATCGGCCTGCCCGCCATGATGGCGTTCACGAACAGAAACATCGCCATATCGGGCCGTCCCCACGGACCGTATATGGTAAAGAAGCGCAAGGCCGTGACCGGCAGCCGGTACAGATGACTGTAGGACTGCGCCATCAGCTCGTTCGCCTTCTTGGTCGCGGCGTAGAGACTCACGGGATGATCGGTCCGGTCCTGCACGGCGAATGGCAGTTTGGTGTTGGCACCATAAACGGAGGATGACGACGCGTAGACGAGATGACGACAGCCGTTATTCCGGCAGCCCTCGAGCACGTTGAGAAAGCCCTCGAGATTGCAATCGGCGTAGCTGTGCGGATGGTCGATCGAGTAGCGCACGCCGGCCTGGGCTGCGAGATGCACGACTTTGGCAAATCGATGTCGCGCAAACAACGCCGCGATCGTCGCGCGGTCGGCGAGATCGGCCTGCACGAAGGAGAAGCGGGCATCGTTCCGCAACAGCTCCAGGCGCGCCTGTTTCAGCGCCGGATCATAATAGCTGTTGAGATTGTCGAGCCCGACGACGGGCCGGCCTTCGCCCATGAGCTGCCGGGCGACGTGAAAGCCGATGAAGCCGGCGGCACCCGTGACCAAAATCGCCTGATCCGTCATCCTGTTCCCAAGGAATCCTTCGCCCACGACGGGCGCCCGTCTCGCTGCCGCGTCGAGGGGGATCGCAACATCCCGCGGCGGTTCATGCAAGCTCCCTTCACGACAGCTATTGCAAGATCGACGCCAAAACCATACCAAAGCGGCCGAATTCGGCGCCTCGCGTCGGGTTGCCTCAAATCTTCGCAAACCCTGTTCATGCGGGCGAGATGCGCCGAATCCTGCTGTCGACGGCCAAAATCCTGATTTCCGCGGCGCTGCTCTATCTGGCGCTGCGCAAGGTGGATCTGTCCGAACTGTTTTCGCGCTTCACCGTGACCAGCCTGTTCTGGATCGGCGTGGCGATCGCGATCACGTTCCTGCAAATCTTCGTCGGCGCGCTGCGCTGGCGCGAGATCAGCGCCGAATGCGGCGCACCGATCGAGCTCGGCCGCGCCATGCGCTACAACGTGATCGGGTCGTTCTTCAATCAGACCCTGCCGTCGGCGATCGGCGGCGATGCGGTCCGGCTGTGGCTGGTCGCGCGCGCCGGCGCTGGATGGCGCGCTGCGACCTACTCGATCTTCGTCGACCGCGCGATCGGCTTGATTGCGCTTGCGATCATCATCGTCGCGAGCCTGCCTTGGAGCTACAGCCTCATCACCGATCCGCACGGGCGCTCGGCGCTGCTGCTGATCGATCTTGCGGCACTCGCGGGCGGCCTCGGCTTCCTGGTGTTCGGCGCGCTGAAATGGCCCTGGCTGAAGACCTGGTGGGCCACGCATCACATCCACGCCTGTGCCGTGATCGCGAACCGCGTGATCTTCAGCCGCTCGCGCGGGCCGGCCGTCGCGATCCTGTCGCTGATCGTGCATGTGCTGGCCGTCGTCGTCGCCTGGTGCGTGGTGCAGTCGATCGCCGCCCCGGTCAGCTTCGGCGACGTCTTCCTGCTGGTACCGCCGGTGATGCTGATCACGATGATGCCGATCTCGATCGCCGGCTGGGGCGTGCGTGAAGCCACCATGGGCCTGGCGTTCGGCTTCGCGGGACTTGCCGTGCACGAGGGCGTCAACGTCTCGCTGCTGTTCGGCGCCGTGTTCTTCATCGTCGGCGCGATCGGCGGACTGGTCTGGATCCTCAGCGCCGAGAAAGCCGCGCAAGGGTCGGCGCCGCTCGGGGTGCCGGAGTGAGTTCGGCCGCCGCCGTCGCACCGTCGCTGCTTGCCGTCGCGATCGCCGCGCTGATTTCGGCCCTCATCACCTGGACCAGCCGTCCCCTGCTGCAGCGCTACGCGCTGGCGCGGCCGAATGCGCGATCCTCGCATCGCATCCCGACCCCGCAGGGCGCGGGCATCGCGGTGATATCAGCGACGCTGCTGGTTGCTTCGATCTGGGCGGCCTGGGCCGGCGTCGCGATCCCGCCGGCGCTGGTGGGCGCGACGGTGCTCATCGCGCTGGTCGGATTTGCCGACGACATCATGTCGCTGCCGGTGCTGGTGCGACTCGCGCTGCAAGCTGCTGCCGTCGGTGCGGTGGTGTTCACCTCGCCCGAGACCGCGCGCGTCGTCCCGGCCCTGCCGCTGGGGCTGGAGCGCGGCCTCATCCTGCTCGCGGGCGTCTGGTTCGTGAACCTCGTCAACTTCATGGACGGGCTCGACCTGATGACGGTGGCCGAAGTGGTGCCGGTCTCCGCGGCGCTCCTGCTGCTGGGATGGCTCGGCGAACTGTCCTGGCCGGCCGTCCTCATCGCCGCGACGCTGTGCGGCGCCATGCTCGGCTTTGCGCCGTTCAACCGGCCGGCCGCAAAGGTGTTCCTGGGCGACGTCGGCAGCCTGCCGATCGGCCTCCTGCTCGGCTGGTGCCTGCTGGAGCTCGCCTGGCACGGACAGCCGGCCGCAGCGCTGCTGCTGCCCGCTTACTATCTCGCGGATTCCACCATCACGCTGCTCCGTCGCATCGCGCGGCGCGAACAATTCTGGTCGGCGCACCGCACGCATTTCTACCAGCGCGCCACCGATAACGGTTTCACCGTACCCCGCGTGATCGGCGAGGTGTTCGCGCTCAATCTCGGGCTTGCGCTGCTCGCCATCGTCACCATTCGCGCCGGGTCGATGGCGGTCACGATGCTCGCGCTGCTGGCAGGCGCGATCGCGGTCGGCTTCGTGCTGCGGCGGTTCTCGCGCCCTCAGGTGTCCTGAGCCGACAGTGCGAGCCGCAAGCCCTCGTCGAGGGTGACCTCCGGCTGCCACCCGGTCGCCAGCGCCTTGGAGACGTTGAGCTCGAGCGAGCCGATCAGGCTGTCATGGGTATCGCGCCGGCCCATCACGCCAAGCAGCGTGCCGAGCAGCTCCGGCGGCAAGCCGAACAACCGCGGGCTCTTGCCGGATGCCTTGGCCAGGCGCTCGATGAATTCGGGCGTCGAGACCTGCTCCCTGTCGGCCACCAGAAAGATCTCGAAATTGCTGGCGGGGTCGGGATGGGCGAGCCGGCGCAGGATGAACGACGACAGGTTCTGCACCGCGAGGAAGGCGCGGTGATTGCGGATCGCGGCAAAGGGCAGCGGCAGGCCCAGATTCACCGCACGCGTCAGCAGCGCAAAATTGCCCTTGGCTCCCGCACCATAGACCAGCGGCGGCCTGATCACCGAGATCTTCATGTCGGTGCCGCGCGCCAGCGTCCTCAAGCCCGCCTCGGCCGCCGCCTTGGACATGCCATAGAGGCCGCGCGGCGTCAGGATGTCGTCCTCGCTGAACGGCGCACGGCCCTCGTTGCTGCGGCCATGCACGAGGACCGTGCTGACGAAGATGAACTGGCGCACACCGGCCGTCGCCGCGCTGCGCGCCAGGTGCAGCGTGCCGGCGATGTTGACGTTGCGGTAGAGCTGGACCGCATGCTCCTCGTGCTTGTGATGCACCCGGGCGGCGAGATGGACCACGGCGTCGACGCCATCGAGCGCGGCCTGCCAATCGGTCTCGGGGCCGATCGCTTCAATGACGACCTCCTCACCGATGCCCTCCGGACTGCGCACCGCGCGGCGGACCGACCATCCCTCCCGCGCCAGCGCAGGCACGACATGACGGCCGACGAAGCCGCTCGCTCCCGTCACCAGCACGACCGGTTTTCGTTCGCTCATCGTTGCTCCGCCAATTCGGGGTTGCGCAACAATTCGTCGACCAGGGCGGCATAGGCGTTCATCGCGGTGACGCGATCGAATTTCGACGCCGCCTTCACCGCGCGCTCGGCCATGGCGCCGTCGCAGGACACGGACGCCGTACGGATCGCCTCGGCCAGCCGATCGGCACGGCCCGGCGGCACGACCCAGCCGAGCCCGTTTTCCACCACCGTCAGCGCGGCCTCGGCTTCCGGCTCGGAGACCAGCACGACCGGACGGCCGACCGCCAGCAGATTATAGAACCGGCTCGGCACCGACACCCCGGCAACGTCCTTTCGGTACGGAATGATCCAGAGGTCGGCAGCGGTCAGGAACGCCTCGAGCTCCGCATCCTCGACGCGCGCCACGAAGGAAACATTGGGCAGGCTCATAGCCGCCTGCAACTGCTTCAACCGGTCGAAGCCGATGCCCCAGCCGGACAGCAGGAAGTGAATGTCGCCCTCGTCCTTCAGCAGGCGCGCCGCCTCGAACACGATCTCCGGATCATGGGTGAAACCGAGATTGCCGGACAGGCCGACGACGAAGCGGGCCGCCAGCGCCTTGCGAAACGGATTGTCCGCTGTCACCGGCCGCGGCCCGGGCACCAGCGTCGCCCAGTTCGGGATGAAGCGGATCTTGTTCCGCGTCATGCCCCGATAGCTCAGCAGCGGCCGTTCCGCGTCGCGGCCGATGGTGATGACGGCATTGAGCGCGCGGAACATCAAGGCGTTGGCGGCCCGCATCGTCCGGGTCACGATCGAACCGGGCTTCAGAATCCCCGCCGTCACGAGCACGTCCGGGAAGAGGTCGTGCAGGATCAGCGCCGAGCGGGCGCGCTTCAGCCTTGCGGCCGCCGCGACCGCGTAAGGCAGCATGAACGGCGCGGTGACGGTGACCACGACGTCGCCGGGCCGGAGCTCCCGTATCAACGCCAGGAACGTGCGCGCCGCGAACAGCAGTTCGGCCGCGCCGCGCCGCACCAGCGCCGCCTTGCCGGTCATGCGGTTCTTGATGGCGACGATGCGCGGCTTGCCCGGGCCGGTCTGCGACGCCGGCAACGCGCCGGGTGAGCCCGACAGCACGACGACCTCGTGCCCCGTGGCGAGGCGGCAGGCGATCTCGGCCATGATCGCCGCCGTCGTGCTCGGATCCGGTGGATAATGCTGGCTCGCAACGACGATCTTGCCGGGAGGCTGCATGGTCAGGCCGCGGTCGATCCGAATTCCGGGACCGCATCCTTCAGGATGGTCCTGATGGTGGCGCGATCGTCCCGCGCGATCGCCTGCTCCAGCGCCGTGATCCATTTGCGCAGGGTCTGCATCGGCGGCTCGTTCGGCTGCGCGGCCATGATGCCGGCAACACCGATCTCGCGGGTCGGCTCCTCGGAGGCGAACAGGATCTCGTGCAGGCGCTCGCCCGGCCGCATGCCCGTGAACACGATCTCGATGTCGTAGCCGGGCTGAAGGCCGGACAGGCGGATCATGCGTTCGGCGAGATCGACGATCTTGACCGGCTGGCCCATGTTGAGGACGTAGACCGACACGTCCGAACGCACCGTTCCGAGCGCGTGCGTCGCTGCCGTGATCACGAGGTCGCAGGCCTCGCGGATGGTCATGAAGTAGCGGACCATGTCGGGATGCGTGACCGTCACCGGGCCGCCGGCCTCGATCTGGGCCTTGAACTTCGGCACCACCGAGCCGTTCGACGCCAGCACATTGCCGAACCGGACCGAGATCAGGCGCATCGGCGGCTTGCCGCCGCCGCTGCCTGCCGCAAGATCGTGATCGAGCGCCTGGCAATACATCTCCGCGAAGCGCTTGGTCAGGCCGAGCATCGACACCGGCTCGATCGCCTTGTCGGTCGAGATCATCACCATGGCTTCGGCGCCGGCACTGAGCGCGGCATCGGCGACGTTGATCGAACCGAAGATGTTGGTCTTGACCCCCTCGCTCCAGTCGCGCTCGAGGATCGGCACGTGCTTGAGGGCCGCGGCATGGAATACGATGTCGGGCTTGAACTCGGCCATCAGTCGCATCATGCGCTCGCGGTCGCGGATGTCGGCGATCCGCCCCTCGATCGCGGCTTCCGTGCCATCCGCCGTGAGCGCTTCCGTGACCGCGTAGAGCGCCGGCTCGGAATTCTCCAGGATCAGGAGGCGCGCGGCACCGAAGGCGACGATGCGCTCGCAGATCTCGGACCCGATCGAGCCGCCGCCGCCGGTGACGATCACCGCCTTGCCCTTGATCAGGGCTTCGAGGCGCGCATAGTCGATCGTCTCGCTCGGCCGCAGCAGGAGATCCTCGACTGCGACAGCGGTCAGCCGCGGCGTATCGCCACTCTCGAGCGACGGCATGCGATTGACGATCACGCCCAGCTTGCGTGCCCGCATCAGGATCGATTCCGGGTGCGCCTCCGGCTCGAACGCCGACGGCGTCATGATGAGGCGCGCAATCGGCTTGTTGCGCTTGGCGAAGTCGGCGATGACATCCTCGATGTCGTCGATGCCGCCCAGCACCGGCACGTTGCGGATCAGCTGGCCGCGATCGGAGCTCGACGGCGACAGCACGCCGATCGGCCAGATACGCTTGATCGCCCCGCTCTCGATGCCGCGCAAGAGCACCTCGGCATCCGCGGCACGGCCGATCAGCAGCGTCGGCGCTGCATCCTCGGTCCTGGCGTGGCGCCGCACCCGCGTATAGCGGAAGTAGCGATAGGTCATGCGCGCCGCGCTGAGAAAGGAGATTTCGAGGAACCAGTAGAGGACGATCGTCACCTTGCCGAGGAAGAAGGCACCGCGGACGTTGGGGGCGACGAAGATGTAGTCGAGCGCGAGCAGCGCAACCGTCAGCACGGTCGCGACGCGAATGATGTTCAGCGCGTCGGGCAGCGAGATGAAGCGCCATTTCGTCGTGGTCAGGTTGAAGACGAAGAATACGACCACGGCGAAGGCGAGGAAGTAGGGCAGGATCTGGAACAGCAGTGGCAACCGGTCGTAGAAGCCGTCGCCGCCCTCGAAACGCAGATAGAAGGCGGCGAACAACGCCGCCGTGGTCGCCAGGAGGTCGTGGAGCGCGATCAGGAAATTGCGCAAGGTGAGATGCGAAAGACGCGTCATCCGCCGACCGATGAATATCCGATTGAGTGCAACCTGATCGCGCTGATAGCCCATCTCGGCAAGAACTGCCAGCACAAGACTTGCCATAAGACTGGCCGGCCGCGCGGCCGTTCAGGAACCGGCTTCCCCCGTCTTCGGCCTGGCCTGTTGTGCCCGGATCACCATGCCGCCGGCAACGCCGACGCCGATGACGTACATCCAGCCCTCGTGGAAGTCGAACAGATGGGAGTTGAACAGCGAGGTGAAGACGTTCTGGACCACGACCAGGAGGCCCACCCAATTGGCAAGTCCGTCGCCGCGGTACAAGAGGAGATGCAGGATCCAGATCGCGTAGAGAACGACGATGCCGATGGCGCCCCATTGCACGGCGACGTTCAGCGTCTGGTTATGCGGATTGCCGATCACCTCGCTGGAGGCCTGATATTGGCCGCCGGGCGTCGCGACCCGCTCGAACAATCCGCGCGTTGCGCCGGTGCCATGCCCGATGATCGGCGCCTCCACGAAGAAGCCGAGGGATTTCCGCCAGAATTCGAGTCGCAGGCCAAGCGAGCTCGGCTCGCCCTTCTCCATGTAGCGCGTGTAGTCGCTGGCAAAGGTGTCGGCGGTCTTGCGCAATTGCGGCGAGGCCTGCCAGGCGAGAACGGCACCCGCGAGCAGAACGGCGGCGATGATCGCGATGCTGCGCCATCTCAGATGAAGCAGCGCGAACACGCCGAACATGATCGGAACGGTGACGAGCGCGGTGCGGGATACCACCACGAAGACCATGTTGACGAAGAAGCTCAGCGCCAGCGCCGTGAGCACCCCCGCGAACCAGTAGCGCTTCTCGCGCAGCAGCAGCACGATTGGATAGGCGAGCGCGACCGCGCACAGCGTGAATTCCTGGCTCTGGTCGATGTAGTTCTTGACGAAGATGCCGCGCTCGAGGTGGTCCGGCTTCAACGTCAAGTTGGGATAGAAGGCGACCAGCCAGGACATCACCGACAACAGCGCGCAGGACACCAGGAAGGCGATGAACACCCAGTGTCCGCGCGGCGAGCGCGCGAAATGGTAGAGCAGGACGGGAAGGACGAGCAGCTTGATGGTCGGATTGAGCGCATAAACGCGCGCGCCCCAGGCCGCGTCCGACCACAGCGTCCCCACCAGCGCGAGCAGGACCAGGGCGATCGGCGCCAGGCAGATCGGACGCGTCAGCGATCGCAGGAAGGCGCCGACGTCGAGGAACGGCACCATGCAGACCAGCAACAGGGCGTTGAAGATCCCTGCGAGCGAGGTCGACCACGGCAGCGAGGCCGCGGTCAGCACCGCGAAGATATCGACCGCCTCGCCCCAGGCCGTAGGACTGCGCATGCGCCGCCACAGCATCGCGCCGGTGGTTTCCCGGGCGATTGCCGTCACTTGTCCCCTCCCCGGGCGCGATGGACCAGCGCCGTCGTGCTGAACCCCTGGAGAATGTCGACCAGCACGACCGTGCCGCCCGCGGCCTCCACGACCTCGTGGCCGACCACCTGCTCGCGGGTGTAGTCGCCGCCCTTCACCAGTGCGCTGGGCTTGATCCGGGTGATCAGGTCGATCGGCGTGTCCTCCTCGAAGATGACGACGAGATCGACGGCTTCGAGCGCCGCCAGCACCTCGGCGCGCGCGCGCTCGTCCTGGACCGGACGGTCCGCGCCCTTCAGCCGCCGCACCGAGGCGTCGCTGTTGAGGCCCACGATCAGGCGATCGCAGGCACCGCGCGCCGCGGTCAGCACCTTGACGTGGCCGGGATGCAGGATGTCGAAGCAGCCATTGGTGAAACCGACCCGCAAGCCCTGCCGGCGCCATTCGGCGAGCTGCGCTTCGAGCGCGCCGGCCTCGAGCACGATCTTCTCTTCGGCCGCGAGATAGGCATGCGGCAGGATCTTTCGCCGCAACTCGGCAGCGGTCACGCTGGCCGTGCCCTGCTTGCCGACGGCGACCGCGGCCGCCGCATTGGCGATGCGCAGGGCCGTATCCCAATCCGCGCCCGCCGCGAGCGACACCGAAAGCGCTGCGGCGACGGTATCGCCGGCGCCGGAGACGTCGCGCACTTTCACGGGGAAAGCTGGAACATGGACGGCATCGCCATTGCGCGGCACCAGCGTCATGCCGTGCTCGCCTTGGGTCACCAGGATCGCCTCGCAATCGGCGAGCCGCATCACGTCCTCGGTGGCATCGACGATGCTTTGCGTGGTGTCGGCGCGGCTGCGGGTGGCTTCCGAAAATTCCTTGCGGTTGGGCGTGAGCAGCGTGGCACCGCGATAGATCGCCCAGTTGAGGCTCTTGGGATCGACGATCACGGGCTTGCCGAGCTTTCGCGCGGCGTCGATGGTGTGGCGGATCACGCGCGCGGTCAGCACGCCCTTGGCGTAGTCGGACAGCAGCACGATATCGGCGCGCGCGATCTGCGGCAGGATCGCCTCGATCAGCTTGGTCTCGACGTCATCGGAGGCAGGCACCGCCTGCTCCCAGTCCGCGCGCAACATGTGGGTGGAGAAATGCTCGGAGACGAAACGGACTTTTCGCGTGGTCGGCCGCGACGGATCACACACCAGCACGCTGTCGATGCCGGCTTGCTCCGCAAGCGCGGYCGCGAGCCGCCTGCCCGCATCGTCATCGCCGACAAGACCGACGAAGATGCAGCGGGCGCCGAGGGAGGCGACATTGCGCGCGACGTTGCCGGCACCGCCGATATGGGTCTCGCTGCGTTGGGCGGTGATGACAGGCGCCGGCGCTTCCGGCGAGATCCGCGACACCTCGCCATAGACGAACTCGTCCAGCATGATGTCGCCGATGCACAGCAGCGTGCGGCGCGCGATGTCTTGCGCGAGCGCATCGAAATCGAGAATGGGGGTCGCCATGATCCAAAAACCTCAGCGGAAGCGGTCGGGCCGGTCGAGATAATCCCCGACATAGGCCTTCACCGCATCCTCGAGCGTCGTGAAGCCGCCATTATAGCCGGCACGGTGGAGACGATCGACCTTGCTCTGGGTGAAGTATTGATAGCTGCCGCGGATCGTCTCGGGCATGTCGATGTATTCGATGTTGGGCCTGCTGCCGAGTGCTGCGTAAGCCGCGAGCATCAGGTCCTTGAAGCTGCGCGCCTTGCCGGTGCCGACATTGAACAGGCCGGACACCGAGGGCGTCGCCAGCAGCCACATGACGACGCGCACGACGTCGTCGACATAGATGAAATCGCGGCGCTGATCGCCGTCGGCGACGCCCTCGCGATGCGACTTGAACAGTTGCACGGCGCGGCCCGCCTTGACGTCGTCGAAGCGGCGCGCCAGCACGCTCATCATCGTGCCCTTGTGGTATTCGTTGGGGCCGAACACGTTGAAGAATTTCAGGCCTGCCCATTGCGGCGGCAGCTTGTCGCCGCGCGCGACGCGCTCGGCGACCGCGAGATCGAACAGATGCTTGCTCCAGCCGTAGAGATTCATCGGCCGCAACGTCTTCAGCGCAGGCAACGAGGCATCGTCGTCAAAGCCTTCCGCGCCGTCGCCATAGGTCGCCGCCGAGGACGCGTAGATCAACGGCACCGCATTGGCCGTGCACCAGTCCAGGAGGCGCATCGACAGGCGGAAATTGGTTTCGATCACGAGATCGCCGTCGGTCGCGGTGGTCTCGGAAATCGCCCCGAGATGGATCACGGCCTCGAGCTTGCGGCCGTTCAGCCAGTCGAGCAGTTCGGCCGGCGGAACGATATCCACAAGCTGCCGCTTGGCGAGATTGCGCCATTTTCCGTCGCTGCCGAGCAGGTCACACACCACGACGTCGCTGCGGCCGGCCTCGTTCAGCGCGGCGACGACATTCGATCCGATAAAACCGGCCCCGCCGGTCACCAGCAACATTCCAAAATCCCTGCCCGAATTTTCGCGGTCCGACACCTGCCCCTGCCGTAGCGCATCATCTGCCAAAGTGTAAGCATTTTGGGACCGCTCCTCAGCCGGCTTTACCTGCCGGCCCGGAGCGGGTAACCGAACCGCCACATCAGCCCCCTTCGGTCCTTTTAACGAATGAACCAAGATTCGCAACTTAGTGGAGATACAGATCGGAGCGACACAAGCCCGATCCTGATCGTTCCCTATATGTGGATCGGCGATTTCGTCCGGAATCACACCGTGGTCCGGGTCCTGAAGGAGCGCTGGCCGAACCGGCCGATCGATCTTTTGACCACGTCGCTGTGCGCGCCGCTGGTGGATTACATGCCCGGCGTTCGCCAGGGGATCGTCTGGGACCTGCCGCGCAGCCGGCTTGCCGTGGGCCGCCAGTTCGGCCTGGCGACGCTCCTGCGCCAGCGGAACTATGGCACCGCCCTGGTGCTGCCCCGGACCTGGAAGGCCGCCATTGCACCGGCGCTGGCCGGCATCCCGGAGCGGGTCGGTTTCGTCGGCGAGTTCCGGTTCGGCCTGCTCAACCGCTGGCGCTGGGGCGAGAAAAAGCTGCCCCGCTTCATCGACAAGAACGCCGCGCTGGCCCAGCCCGATGGCGCCCCCCTGCCTCCGGAGTGGCCCGTGCCGCAATTGCGGGTCCCGGCCGAGGAGATCGTGCGCTGGCGGCAGGCCAATGGCGTGAGCGCAGGAGCGGCGGTGGCGCTCGCGCCCGGCTCGGTCGGCGTCTCAAAGCGCTGGACCTACTATCCGGAGGCCGCCCGGCTGCTGGCCGAGCGCGGGCTGGAGGTCTGGGTGGTCGGCGGCCCCGGGGAAAAGGACCTCGCCCAGGAAATCGTCGCCGCGGGCGGCCCGGGCGTGCGGGACCTGACCGGCAACGACCTGCGCAACGGCGTCATGGCCATGGCGGCGGCGGGCGTCGCGATCTCGAACGATTCCGGCCTGATGCACATCGCAGCCGCACTCGGCACCCCCACCATGGGCATCTTCGGCCCGACCAGCCCCTATCTCTGGGCCCCCCTCAACGGCCTCGCCGCGACGGTGGTCCAGGACAGGAGCGTGCTCACCTGCCAGCCCTGCCAGAGCACGATCTGCAAGATGAACGACCACCGCTGCATGCGGGATATCGCAGCCTCCGAGGTCGTGGCGATCGCGCAGCGGGTGCTCGGAGCGTGAACTCATTGACGCTATGAGTGCGCGCTCTGATCGGGCAATCGTCGGCGAATCCAACAGCCGGGATCCCCAGCGGGGCGCCGCCCCGCAAACCACGTCAAGGCCGCCGGACATCTCTGGCGGCCCTTCCGGTTCTGACCGATCGCACCCGTCATCGCGCGACGCTGCGCTCTGCTTCAAGCAGACGCGTGTTCTGCAGAACTCATTGACTTAGATCAACGAGAGGTTCGCCAGTTCGCCGCACTCCAATGCTGCACGAAACCGATGCGAAGAGCGACGCCTTGCTGCGACCCAGCGACGTCGAAGAGGCTGATTTGGCGGTATTGACCATTTAGTTGGAGAGTTTCATGAGGACCTTCAATCCTTGGGTGACGTTGGTGCTTCTCGTGACGCAATCGGCCTCGATACAGGCCGCGGATTTGAACGGAGCCTGGACAATCGATGCCTCGGCCTGCGGCCAAATGTTCACCAAAGAGAACAACAGGATTGCCTTCAAGAAGGATGCTGATCTCCACGCGGGCGGCCTCATCGTCCAGGGAAGGGAAATCACCGGCACATTTGAAAAATGCACGGTCAAATCGTTGCACGATGACGGACCGAATATGCGAATAGTCGCGTCGTGCTCGGACGGCGTCTCGATTTCAGACATGGCATTCGACCTGACGTTCGCCGGAGAGAATAATATCACACTCAGCTCCAAGGCACCGGTGCCGGTGCAAATGCCGTATGTGCGCTGCCCGATGTGAAATCGACCGCGACGGTTTCAAGGAATCTGGATGGATGATCCGGACATCACGACCTGAGACCGTCGAGGCTGCGCCGATGATGACATCATGCCACTGTTTTGCCCGACGCGTCAAATCGATTTCGTAAAATCCGCAGCAACTCGCGCCTACCGCCAAGCCATTGATTCCGTTGGCCCCGGCTACTGTGCATGGGGTTGTTTTCGCGTTTTTTGTTTGCGGTCGCTAAAAACCACGGCTCAAAGCAGCGGCCGATAGACCTCGCCGATCCGCGCCGCCTCGGCATCGAGGCTGAATTTTTCGAGCACCCGCGCCCGTCCCCGGTCGCCCATCGCCCTTGCAGCAGCGATATCCTGCATCAGCGGCTCGAGCGCAGCGGCTAGAGCATCCGCGTCACCCGTCGGGATCAGCACGCCGGTCACACCATCCTCGACCACGAGCTCGGCCGCACCGGCGCGCGCGGCGACCAGCGCGCTGCCGGCCGCCATCGCCTCGATCAGCGTGAGGCCGAATCCTTCGTTGCGCGAGGTGAAGGCGTAGATCGTCAGCCGCTGATACCAGCGCTGCACCGCTTCGATCGGCAGCTCGCCGGTGATGACGATGCGCGGTTGCAGGCCGGCGGCCTCGATCCGTTTCTTCAGGTCGTTGGCAAAGGGAGTTTGCTCGGGCGTGACCTGGCCGACGATGATTGCGGTGAAATCGGGATAGCGCGGCAGCAATCGGCACATCGCATCGACGAAGACGTCGGTGCCCTTCTGCGCCCGCACGCGGCCGAAGCAGCCGATCGCGTAGCGGCCGGGCAGCGCGGCTTCCGCGAAGGCAGCAGTGCGATCCTGCGGTGGCGCATAAACGTCGGTGTCGACACCGTGCGGAATCACTGTCGCCTTCACCTTCAGGAACGACGCCGAGATGTCGGAGGTCGCGATGATTGCGTCCATCTGCCGGATCAGCCAGCGCGTGATCCAGCTGTGATGCCGCTGCGCCGCCGAGGTGAAGACCAGCTTGAGCGGCCATCCGAGCGCGCGCAGCACGACACCCGCAATCATCTCGTTGTTGCGCCGTGCATGCCAGATCAGCGGCGTCTTGCGGCGCCATAACTTGAGGAAATCGGCTACACCCAGGCGCGCAATCCCCTCCGGCGCGTCCGAGCCGAACCATGCGGCGCGATAGAGCCTCGCCAGCCGCGGCGCCACCATCCGGTTGGTCGCGGTGACCCCGGAATAGCGCCTGTGCAGATTTGGCACGATCACTTGCAGATCGCCCGGGGAATTCGCCACGTCATGCTCCATTTCGAATGGTCCCTATACGCAACATTAAGCATAGTGGCCAGTTCAGCCGCGCCGAAACCCCCTCTTCACCGCGCAAACGTTAGCATCGAGCGTTGATCGAAGACGGGTGAGACCATGACTGTGCTAGTCACCGGCGGCGCCGGCTATATCGGAAGTCACACGGTCCTGGCGCTGGCGGAAGCCGGCGAGGACGTCGTCGTGATCGACGATCTCTCCACCGGTTTCTCCGCTTATCTGCCGGAAGGCGTGCCGCTGTTCATCGGCGATGCCGGCGACGAGAACCTGCTCGAGGGCGTGATCGCCCAGCACAACATCGAGAGCATCATCCATTTCGCAGGCTCGGTCGTGGTGCCGGAATCGATGCGCGATCCGCTCGGCTATTACCGCAACAACTTCATGACCGCCCGCAATCTGCTCAACGTCGCCGTCAAGCGCGGCATCAACCGCTTCATCTTCTCCTCGACCGCCGCCGTCTACGGCAATCCGGACCAGGTGCCGGTGCCCGAGCACGCGCCGACGCGGCCGCTGTCGCCCTACGGCTCGTCGAAGCTGATGACCGAGATCATGCTGCACGACGTCGCCGCCGCCTACGGCATGCAATATGTGACCTTGCGCTATTTCAACGTCGCCGGCGCCGATCCGCAGGCCCGCATCGGGCTTGCCACCGTCGGCGCCACGCATCTGCTCAAGATCGCGGTCGAAGCCGCCACCGGCCAGCGCGCCAAGATCGACGTGTTCGGCACCGACTATCCGACCCAGGACGGCAGCTGCATCCGCGATTTCATCCACGTCACCGACCTCTCGCAGGCCCATCGCTCGGCACTGGCTTACCTGCGCAACGGCGGCGCCTCGACAACGCTCAATTGCGGCTATGGCCGCGGCTATTCGGTGCTGGAGACCATCGACGCGGTGCGGCGGGTTTCGGGCCGCAGCTTTGCCGTGCAATACGCCCCGCGCCGGCCCGGCGACATCATGACCATGGTCGCCGACACCAGCCGCATCCGCGCCCTGCTCGACTGGAAGCCGCAATATGACGACCTCGAGACCATCGCAGCCCACGCGCTGGCCTGGGAGGAGAAGCTGTTCCGCGAGCGCCATGGCGAGCTCCGCCAAGCCGCCTCGGCCTAGAATCCTCCCCTGCGCAAGCCCTTAATTGGGCTTGAAAAGCCCCGCTTTAGCGGGCACAGAGGCCCTTCGATCCCTGACGCGCGGGCAGGCTATTGTCCTGTGCCGTCAATGGACTACGGATGGCCCAGTTTCCAAAGAAAATCACCGACGATCCCTATGCGGCAGCGGTCCTGATTCGCCGCCTGGTCACGGAACAGGGGATGATCTACTGGCGGCGCTACCTCGTCGCCTTCGCGCTGATGGCGCTTGCCGCCGGATCGACCGCGGGCGCGACCTACGTGCTCGGCCAGGTCATCAACCAGGCCTATGTCGACAAGAACATCCCGGGTATCGCGATGTTTTCGGGCATCACGGTGATCCTGCTGTTCATCAAGGGCGTGGCGACCTACGGCCACATGGTGATCCTGACCAAGATCAGCAACGCCATTCTCGCCACCAATCAGCGCCAGCTCTTCGCCAAGCTGATGCGCGAGAGCGTCGGCTTCTTCTCCGAGCGGCACTCCTCGGAATTCCTGGCGCGGCTGACGGCCGGCGCCAAGTCGATCACCGACGTCCTCAACATGCTGGTCAACGCCGTCGGGCGCGACCTCATGATGCTGCTCGCCATGATCGGCGTGATGGTGTGGCAGGACCCGGTGATGTCGTTCATCGGCCTCGTTGTGGTGCCGCCGGCGATGCTGGTGCTGCGCAAGCTGGTCAAGCGCATCAAGGGTCTCGCCTTCAACCAGTTCACCGGCACCGCCGACATCATGGAGACCATGCAGGAGTCGCTGCAAGGCATCCGCACCGTCAAGGCGTTCACGCTCGAAGAGACCATGCAGAAGCGCATCGACGAGAACATCGCGATCGTCGAGCGCAACGCCAACAAGATGGCCCGCGTCGCCAACCGCTCCAACCCGCTGATGGAGATGCTCGGCGGCTTCGCGGTCGCAGGCTGCCTGCTCTATGGCGGCTACAGCGTGGTCGCGCTCAACGCCACGCCCGGGGCGTTCTTCTCCTTCATGACCGCGTTCCTGATGGCGACCGAGCCGGCCAAGCGGCTGGCGCGGCTCAATATCGACCTCAACAGCCAGCTCGTCGGCGCCCGCATGCTGCTCGAAGTGGTCGACAGCCCCGCGAGCGAGCATTCCGACGACGACAAGCCGGCGCTAAAACTGTCCGATGCGCGGATCGAGCTGCGCGATGTCAGCTTCTCCTATCGTGCCGGCGAGACCGTCCTGAACCGCATGAGTTTCGTTGCCGAACCCGGCAAGGTCACCGCATTGGTCGGCCCCTCCGGCGGCGGCAAGTCGACCGTGCTATCGCTGCTCTTGCGCTTCTACGAGGTGACGCAAGGAGCGATCGTGATCGACGGCCAGTCGATCGGCTCGGTCTCGCGCAAATCGCTGCGGGCACAGACCGCCTATGTCGGCCAGGACGTCTATCTGTTCCGCGACACCATCCGCAACAACATCGCCTTCGGCAAGCCGGGCGCGACCGAAGAGCAGATCATCGATGCCGCCAAGGCGGCCTGCGCGCATGATTTCATCATGAGCTTCCCGCTCGGCTACGACACCCCGGTCGGCGAGCACGGCACGCAGCTGTCGGGCGGCCAGCGCCAGCGCATCGCGGTCGCGCGCGCGCTGATCAAGAACGCGCCGATCATCCTGCTCGATGAGGCCACCGCCGCGCTCGATTCCGAGTCCGAGAAGCAGGTGCAGGAGGCGATCGAGCATCTCTGCCAGAACCGCACCACCATCGTGATCGCGCACCGGCTGCACACCATCATGCACGCGGACGCGATCCTGGTGGTCGAGGGCGGCGAGATCGTCGAGCAGGGCCGGCACGACGAGCTGTTGCGCCGCTCCGGCCGTTACGCCTCGTTCTTCCGTCTGCAACACCACGACGCAAGCGCCTTGGCGCTGGCGCCGATCAGCGCAACCGCATAACATCGCATTCACCCCAAGATCACCCCAAGAGCAGCGAGACCGCTCCATGAACGCCGCCTCCTACGTCATTCCGCTTCCATCGCAGCCATCGCTTCCCGTCGTCGGCGAGGCCGGCCGTTACCCGGTGCGCCGCATCTGGTGCGTCGGCCGCAACTATCTCGAGCACATCCGCGAGATGGGCAATGACGAGCGCGCGCCGCCGTTCTTCTTCGCCAAGCACGCCGACATGCTGGTGCCCGATGGCGCCACCATTCCCTATCCGCCGCTGACCAAGGATTTGCATCACGAGGTCGAGCTGATCGTCGCGATGAAGAGCGGCGGCCTGAACATTCCCGCCGACAAGGCGCTCGACCATGTCTATGGCTATGCCGTCGGCATCGACCTCACCCGCCGTGACCTCCAGATCGCCTCGCGCAAGAAGGAGCGTCCGTGGGAGATCGGCAAGTCGTTCGACTATTCCGCGCCCTGCTCCGCGGTGCAGCCCGCCGCGAAGATCGGCCATCCCTCGAAGGGCAAGATCTGGCTCACCGTCAACGGCAAGGAAGCCCAGAAGGGCGACCTCACCGAGTTGATTTGGAACGTGCCGGAGATCATTTGGCAGCTCTCGCAGCAGGTGAAGCTCGCCGCCGGCGACATCATCATGACGGGCACACCGGCCGGCGTGTCGCAGCTCCAGCCCGGCGACAAGCTCGAATGCGGCGTCGACGGCATCGGCACGCTGAAGGTTGCGATCGGCCAGCCGGAATAGGCTGCACGACATCTCGAAATCGAAAGGCCCCGGACATGTCCGGGGCCTTTTTGATTCGGATCGTATCTACCAGGCCTTCACCGGCCGATTGGCGTGGCTCATCTGCGGCACACCGCGATTGAGCGACATGTGGGAATGCACGCATAGCCAACCGTCGCCATTCCTGGAAAACACCATGGTGGCCCGGCCGGGACGCGGAAACGGGCTGCCGTCGGGATGAAAACCCGTACTCGTCCACGGCGCGATCACGGTCGCCATCGCACCATCGGGGGACGCCAGAATCGAGGTCTGCTCGAGGACAAAACGGAAGTCGGTCGTCTTCGGCCAGACGTTGTCCCATTGCGTCGAGACCCATTGATCGAGGCCCGGGATGACGTCGTTATGCGTGCCGAAGGCGAGCACCTCGGGGTGAAAGAGCGGCCGCGCCGAGGCGTAATCGACCTCGCGCACATAGCCCGCGAAGGTTTCCAGCCACTGGCGGAAGAACTGCGCTATTCCGGTGCTCGCTGTCGGCAAGGGCGCCATTGCCTGCTCCATAATCGGCCACTAAATCGCGGCAATCTTGTTGCCATGGACTGAACTGTCCAGCAAGACTCGCGCCAATGGTCAGGACCGGGCTGGTCCGCCGTAGAGATTACATTGACAACGAGAGGTGTCTCTGATGTCGACCACGACCACCGAGCTCGAAGGGCTGCTGATGCAGCGCTCGCTCACCGACCCACAGCTTGTGGCCGCAGCGGAGAAAGCGGCGGACTTCCGCATCCTGCCGGATGCCACCGTGATCAAGATCGGCGGTCAGAGCATGATCGATCGCGGCCGTGCCGCGGTCTATCCGGTCGTCGAGGAGATCGTTGCCGCCCGCAAGGCGCACAAGCTCCTGATCGGAACCGGCGCCGGCACCCGTGCGCGGCATCTGTATTCGATCGCGGCCGGGCTTCGCCTGCCGGCCGGCGTGCTGTCGCAGCTCGGCGCGTCCGTCGCCGACCAGAACGCCGCGATGCTCGGGCAGCTGCTTGCCAAGCACGGCATCTCCGCCGTCAGCAGCGCCGGGCTCTCGTCGGTGCCCCTGTTCCTCGCCGAGGTGAACGCCGTCATCTTCAGCGGCATGCCGCCCTATAGCCTGTGGATGCGGCCCGCGGCCGAAGGCGTGATCCCGCCTTACCGCACCGATGCCGGATGCTTCCTCGTGGCCGAGCAGTTCGGCTGCAAGGCGATGATCTATGTGAAGGACGAGAACGGCCTCTACACCGCGAACCCGAAGACGTCGAAGAACGCCACCTTCATTCCGAAAATCTCCGTGGCCGAGATGAAGGCCAAGGGCTTGCAGGACTCCATCCTGGAATTCCCGGTGCTCGATCTCCTCAACGCCTCGCGCCATGTCCGTGAAGTGCAGATCGTCAACGGCCTCGTCCCCGGCAATCTTACCCGCGCGCTGGCGGGCGAGCATGTCGGCACCATCATCACCGCGAGCTGAAGAGAGCACCGTCATGACTGATGTCAACCAGATCAAGCACGTCGCCTCGCCGCTGGCGCGCCAGACCCTGCTCGACAGCGATCTCACCCGCCCCGTCGCGGGCAACCGCCCGATCAAGCTCTTGCCCTGGCTGCAGGTCATCAAGATCGGCGGCCGCATCATGGATCGCGGCCATGAAGCGATCCTGCCGCTCGTCGACGAACTGCGCTCGCTGCTATCAGAGCATCGCCTGCTCATCCTGACCGGCGCCGGCATCCGCGCCCGCCATCTCTACAGCGTCGGTCTCGATCTCGGACTGCCGGTCGGCTCGCTGGCGCCGCTCGCCGCAAGCGAGGCCGGCCAGAACGGCCATATCCTTGCAAGTCTGCTGGCGCCGGAGGGCGTCTCCTACATCGAGCATCCCACCATCGCGAGCCAGCTCGCCATCCACCTCACCGCGGCGCGTTCGGTGGTCGGCAGCGCCTTTCCGCCCTACCACCACCATGAATTCCCGACCTCGCGCATTCCGCTGCATCGGGCCGACACCGGCGCCTTCCTGCTCGCCGACGCGCTCGGCGCCGCCGGGCTCACGATCGTGGAGGATGTCGACGGCGTGTACTCCGACGATCCCAATGGCGCCGATGGCAAGAAGGCGGAGCTGCTGAAAGAGACCAGCTTTGCCGAGCTTGCGAAGCTGAAGGGCACGCTGCCGTTCGATCCGGCGTTGCTCGATGTCATGGCGAACGCGCGGCACATCGCGCGCGTGCAGGTCGTGAACGGCCTCGTTCCCGGCCGGCTCACGGCGGCGCTGCGCGGCCAGCACGTCGGGTCGATCATCAACACCGGCGCCAAGCCTGCGTGATGCAAAAACAAGGCCCCGGAGTACGCTCCGGGGCTTTGTCATTTAGTCACCGTAGCCCGGATGGAGCGAAGCGCAATCCGGGACTTTCTCGCCGTGGCAAAAATCCCCGGATTTCGCTTCGCTCCATCCGGGCTACGCGGCTCGCCGATCCGCGCTACACCTGCTTCACCGCAGCGCCGACATCACGATGAGGCCGAGGATCAGCGCCGTCAGCGAGTATTTCAGCGTGTAGTATACGTTGCGGTTCCACTCCTTGACCTTGCGGCTGGCGAGGTGGATCTCGTAGAGCTTGCCGAACACCTTGTTGAGCACGCCGACGCTCTCGCCATCGACGTTCTGGGTCGCCGACGCCTTGACGATGTGATGGCTGACCCAGCGGTTGATCGCGGTCATGAAGCCGAACTTCATCGGGCGCTCGACGTCGCAGAACAGGATGATGCGGTTGACGTCGGTCGCATTCTCCGCGCTGTGGATGAAGGTCTCGTCGAACATGAAGGCTTCGCCGTCGCGCCAGACGCATTCGACGCCGTCGACCAGGATGCGGCACTTGTTCGAGTTCGGCGTGACGAGGCCGAGATGGTAGCGCAGCGAGCCCGCGAAGGGATCGCGGTGCGCCCCCAGCTTGCCGCCCGGCGGCAGCATCGCGAACATCGCGCCATGAATGGAAGGAATCGAATTCAACAGCTCCACCGTTTGCGGGCACAGCGTGCGCGCCGAGGGCAGGAAGTCGTCGTACCATTTCAGGTAAAAGCGCTTCCAGCCGCTCTTGAAGAACGAGTAGAAGCCCCAGTCGTTGTTCTTGGCCGCCGCGCGGATAAAGCCCTCGTCGAACAGGCGAACGGCCTCGTCGCGGATGGTCTCCCAGTTCTCGCTGAGGGGCTTGAGTTCGGGAAACTGCTCGACCGGGATCACCGGCTTGTTCGGCACGGCCGAGCCCGCATACATCAGCACATTGTAGGGCGCGAGATAGGTCGAGTGGTCACCGAGCTGGCGCGCGAAGCGCAGCCGCTGCTTGCCTCGGAAGTGAACGTAAATGGTGGATGCCGCAAGCACATAGAGAATGACAAGTTGCGGCGCAAAAAGCTGTTTCAGCATATCCCCGGTTCCAAAGTGACCCAGCCGGGGACGTCATCTACCCCGACCTAGGCCGACGGGCAAGATATTGAAGTGCATCCTGAGGCTGTTCCAAAGGTTGTGATTGGGACGGCCCAGGCCGTGCCGTGCACAATTAAAAATCGCAGCCGACCCGAGATCAATCCCGGCGTTGCGGCCAGCTTTCGGGATGGTATCCTGCTCCACAGGTTGGGAAGTCGGGGGGCGTCTTGGGGATGTGGCGGTTGTTCGCGGGCTCTACGCTCGCGCTGTTTCTGCTTGGACTATCCGCATCTGTGAATGGTCAAGGCGCTCCGCCGCGACCGCCGCTGGGCAAGACGCCGGATCCGGAGCTCCGCGGCCAGTGGCTGCGGGCCGGGCAGGGATTCGCCTGCAAGGTCGACGCCGGTAAGCGTGTCAGCCCGCCCGACCCTGACGTGCTCAGCTTCGCCTGCCAGCGCATGGGCGCGCTCGGTGTGGGTATCCCGGAAGCGTCACTCAAGGCCGTGCTCGGCGAGCCGCACCGCAAGCTGCCGCCGGCGAACGGCGCCACGACCTATGTGTACTTTCTCGGCAAGCCCGACCAGTTTCCCTATCTCGCCGCAACCGTGAAGGCGAACCGCGTTCTCGCGCTCCAGATCAGTGGGCCGGCACAGGCCGCCCCCTACAGCTTCAACCAGATCAATCTCGGCGACGCCACGGAGAAGCTCCTGGCGCAGCTCGGCAGTCCATTCCATGTCGGCCCGAGCGGGCTCGAGAAGACCGAACTCTGGACCTATGGTCCCTGGCCGTTCTCATTCGAGGTGCGGGAGGATCGTGTCACCTCGATCCGAATCAGCGATCCGACGGTTCAGACGCAGTAGATTCGATTGCGTGCTGGGTCACACCCGGGACAGCGCCTGGAGACCCTTGAAGGTCAGGCGCTTGGGGTCGGTGACGCCGGCGAGATAGAGCCGGCGGATGAAGGCGATGACGGCGTCGCGGTCGCAATCGGTCAGCGCGACGACGGCGTCGACCGCGATCTTCTGGGCTTCCATTGGGCTCACCTCGGCCTGCGAGTAACCCGGCCGAGACAGGCTAGGACTCATCCGTTAATTCGGCGTTAACCGTTTGGGCAGCATGGCTGATTCAGCCCGGCCTCCGAATACGCAAAACAACGCATGGCGCCGGTACCGGGCGGCCGGCATGCGCCCTCAACTCCCGGCGATATCGGCGACGGCCTCGGCGAAGGCCTGCGGGGCCTCCTGGGGCAGGTTGTGCCCAATGCCGCCGCTGACCGTCCGGTGCTCATACTTGCCCGAAAACATCCTGGCGTAGGCGGCGGGCTCCGGATGCGGTGCGCCGTTGGCGTCGCCCTCCATGGTGATGGTCGGGACCGATATCACCGGCAAGCCCGCGAGCCGCTGCTCGAGCTCCGCATACTTCGCCTCACCCTCCGCGAGGCCAAGCCGCCAGCGATAATTGTGGATCGAGACGTCGACATGATCGGGATTGTCGAGCGAGGCCGCGCTGCGGTCATAGGTGGCATCGTCGAAATTCCACTTCGGCGATGCGAGCTTCCAGATCAGCTTGGCGAAGTCGTGCCGGTTCTTGGCGTAGCCTGCGCGGCCGCGCTCGGTGGCAAAGTAAAACTGATACCACCATTGCAGCTCAGCACTCGGCGGCAGCGGCATCTTGCCGGCCGCCTGGCTCGAGATCAGATAGCCGCTCACCGAGACCATCGCCTTGACGCGCTCCGGCCAGAGCGCCGCGACGATGTTGGCGGTCCGCGCACCCCAATCATAGCCGGCAAGCGTCGCCCGCCTGATGCCAAGCGCATCCATCAACGCCACGATGTCGGCGGCCAGCGCCGCGGGCTCGCCGTTGCGCATCGTCTGGTCCGACAGGAAACGCGTCGTGCCATAGCCGCGCAGATGCGGAACGATGACGCGATACCCGGCCTGCGCCAGCGCGGGCGCCACGTCGACGAAACTGTGGATGTCATAGGGCCAGCCGTGCAGCAGGATCACCACGGCCCCATCGGCCGGGCCGGCCTCGGCATAGCCGACGTTGAGAACGCCGGCATCGACCTGCTTGAGCGCGCCGAACGACGCGTTCGCGCCCAGCTTGATCGGCGGGAGGCTCTCCGCAACGGCTGGCGACGTGAAGTTCCCGAGCAAAATGCGGGCGCCCGCCACGCCCAGGACGGCGGAGCCGAGGAAGCGGCGACGATCGGGATTGACTTGCGACATGTTGATCTCGTGACCTGAAAAGATGAGCGCGCGCTGTGTCGACCTGCAATTAGGCCCAATCGAGACGGCGGCGAAGCGCCACCGAGCGACAGACACTCTTCCTCTCCGCGAACGTATCACAATTCAGCGAGGGCCGATGCTCTTCTTCAGGGCCGCGAACTGCTTCTTCAGCCGCGGCACGGCAAAGTCGGTGAAGGCGCGCACTTTCGGCACCGCAAGCCGCCCCTGCGGACAGACCAGATGGGCCGGCATCTCCGGATCCGCGTCGCCGGCCAGCACGACCGCCAGCTCGCCGCGCGCGACCTCCTCGGCCACCTGGTACGAATACATCCGCGCGATGCCGCGTCCGGCGACCGCGGAAGCCACCGCCGCATAGGTGCTGTTGACGACGAGCCGCGGCGTGAACTGGACCGTACGCGGCACCGATGAGCCTGCCTGCGGCGCAAACGTCCAGGAATTGGGGAGATGGGCCATCGCCACGATCTGGTGCTTGGCGAGATCGCCCGGCTCCGCGATCCGCGGATGCTGCTTCAGATAGCGCGGCGCCGCCACCACGACACGGCTGATCTCGCCGACCCGCATCGCCACCATCGCCGAATCCGCGAGGTGGCCGATGCGAAGCGCGATGTCGACGCCCTCCTCGATCAGGTTGACCGCGCGGTCGAACAGCAGGAGCTTTGCCGACACCGTCGGGTAGGCGTCGAGGAACGCATCGAGGATCGGACGCAGGACCATCTCGCCTGACACCACAGGAGCGGTGATGGTGAGCAGGCCGCGCGGTGCGGTGCGCGGTCCGGCCGCGATGTCATCAGCCTCTTCGAGCTCGGCGAGCACGCGACGGCAGATCGCGACATAGCGCTCGCCCTCCTCGCTCAGCTTGATCGCGCGCGTCGTCCGGTGCAGCAACTCGGCACCGACGCGCTCCTCCAGAAAGGCGATGGCGCGGCTGACCGCGGCCGGTGAGCGGCCGAGCTTGCGCCCGGCAGCGGCAAGGCTGCCCTCGTCCACCGCAAGGACGAACACCTTCATCGCATCCAGACGATCCATGCGCTTCCCGCCAGCCCGCTCGGTTTCGGGTTGCAAGCTAAGCGCTCGCTCCCGCCGCGACAACCGCCGCGGGGCTGCGATCCGCCCCCGGGCCGATCCGGCATTCGTTCGCGCCGCGAAAGAGTGTCTGCCGGACAGCGCGTATTCGCAGCCGGGCCGCGGCGGCGTACCTGAGCGGGCAAGCCAGCCACTGCCCCGCAGCCGACTGGCACAGGTCCGGAAGTCAACAACAGGAGCCCATCATGGGTATCGAGCAGAAGGTCGCCATCATCACCGGTGCATCGCAGGGTATCGGCGCCGCCCTGGTCCAGGGTTTTCGCGATCGCAACTATCGCGTCGTCGCAACGGCGCGCTCCATCAAGCCGTCGAGCGACGATGACGTCCTCGCCATCCCGGGCGACATCGCCGACTGGACCACCGCCGAGCGCGTGGTCTCGCAGGCCGTCGCCCGCTTCGGCCGCGTCGACACGCTGGTCAACAACGCCGGCATCTTCGTCGCAAAGCCGTTCACGCAGTATACGGCCGAAGACTACGCGGCAGTGATGGGCGTCAACGTCGCGGGCTTCTTCCGCATTACGCAACTCGCCATCGCCGAGATGGAAAAGCAGGGTTCGGGCCACGTCGTTCAGGTCTCGACCAGCCTGGTCGACCACGCCAACTCGAACGTGCCGTCGGTGCTGGCCTCGCTGACCAAGGGCGGCCTGAACGCCGCGACCAAGTCGCTTGCCATCGAATACGCCAGGCGCGGCATCCGCGTGAACGCGGTCGCGCTCGGCATCATCAAGACGCCGATGCACGCAGTCGAGACCCATGCGCAGCTCGGTGCGCTGCACCCCGTCGGCCATATGGGCGAGACCTCCGACATCGTCGATGCCGTGCTCTATCTCGAGCAGGCAGGCTTCGTCACCGGCGAGATCCTGCATGTCGACGGCGGCCAGAGCGCCGGCCACTGAGCCCGCGCAGGGGGACGACATGACCGAACTCAATGCCGATGCCAAGCACCACGCCCGGCCGCATCAGCGGCCGGGATCGACGTCTCAGCAGACTTGGCGATATGCCGTGGCCGGCTTGTCCGCATCGCTGGTCGGACTCGGCCTCGCCCGCTTTTCTTACACGCCGCTGATCCCCGCCCTCATCGCAGCAAAGTGGTTCAGCGCCTCCGACGTCGTTTATCTCGGTGCGGCGAACCTCGCCGGCTATCTCGCCGGCGCAGTTGCGGCGCGAGCTGTGGCCACGCGCATCGGCGCGGTCAACGCGCTACGCGCCATGATGCTGCTCGCCACGCTCTCCTTCTTCGCGAGCTCCGCCCCGGTGTCGTTCACCTGGTTCTTCGCCTGGCGTTTCTTGTCCGGGCTCACCGGCGGAATCATCATGGTGCTTGCGGCGTCCGTTATTCTCCCGCACACCTCGCCCGCGAGGCGTGGCATCGTCGGCGGCGTGATCTTCGCGGGTGTCGGTCTCGGCGTCGCTGCATCGGGCACGCTGGTGCCGCTGCTCTTGCAGCAGGGTTTGCAACAGAGCTGGTATGGCCTCGGCGTGCTGTCGGCCCTGCTCACGCTCGCGAGCTGGTGGAACTGGCCCGCGGAAGCCAAGGCCGATGCAACACCTGTGCAACATCACCCGAAGCACCGCCGCGCCTCGCCCGCCATCCGCGCTTTGCTGATCCAGTATGGCCTCAACGCGGTGGCGCTGGTGCCACACATGGTCTTCATAGTCGATTTCGTGGCGCGCGGCCTCGGCCAGGGCATCGCCGCGGGATCGCGCTACTGGGTGCTCTACGGCCTCGGCGCGATCGTCGGGCCGCTGGTCACCGGCCATCTCGGCGACAGATCCGGGTTCGGACCCGCCTTGCGCGCCGCGTTCCTGATCGAGGCGGCCGCCGTGTTGCTCCCAGCCGTGAGCACCGCACCGGTTTCGCTGATCGTGTCGAGCGTCGTGGCCGGCGGCTTCACGCCCGGCATCGTGCCGCTGGTGCTCGGACGCATCCATGAGCTCGTGCCGCACTCTGCCGAGCAGCAGCGCACCACCTGGAGCCATGCCACGACCAGCTTTGCGCTGTTCCAGGCGGCGGCCGCCTATGGCTTCTCCTGGCTCTACGCGCACACGGGTGGCGACTATCTCGTCCTGTTCGCGCTCGGCGGCGGGGCGGTGGTTCTAGCACTCGCGATCGATCTCGGCCTCACCCTGATTGTCCCGAGCAGATCCTGAACGCATGACGGCAGGCGAGCGGTGCTACAAGGTAGCGGGCTTTATCATCTTTTGAGCAAGCGATCTCAGCAACTCGGTTTGCTTCAGGACTAACTCACATTGCTTTCGCGCATGCGTGCTCGAGAGCTCAACCAATTCCGCCAGCGTTCTCGCACGACCCAACTCCCCCGCATACTCCAAGGTCGCGCCCGCATTGACTTTCATCAGTTCGAGCACGACGGCGCGACACTCGGCTGCCGTCCCAATCGCCTCGATGAGCTGGCTTTCCGCGGCGGCGACCCCATCGGCCTCGGATGGTCCAGCGGCGAGCCGTGGATTGGCGAGATCTTTGGCATAATCCAGCGCAACGTGAGCGCCAGTCTTCATGCCGTCCAAAGCACGGGCCTGGCAATCCTTGACCATGTCCACGATGAGATCGGTGGTGGTGCTGCTCGGAGGTTCAGGTCTTGGAGGTTCAGGTCTTGCAGCTTCAGGTCTCGCAACTTCAGGTCTTGCAACGATGACGCTGGCCCCTTCTTGTGCCGGAACGGTGATCGGGGCAGGCGCTGCTTGCGCGATCTGCGGCGCATCCTGGAGGAAGACGGTGACCGAGCCAGGCGGCATGGCCAAGCCCTCGTCGACGGCACGGCCCACTTCCGCCGTCAGCTCCACCAGCGAGCGACGCCTGGCGCGCGCAACGTCAGCAGGCTGTCTTGAGCGCGCCTTTCCCATGATCATCCAACTCCCCGACAAAGTGCGCCGCGATCCAACCCCACAGAGCGACCATTTCCTCCGAAGCTTTTCCCTCCGGCGCGAACTCGGTCACGCCCAGCCCTGCCCCGAGCGCGTCCTGGTGGTCGTTACGCTGTCCAATGAAGGGAAGCGCAAGCACGCCGAGCGAGCTGAGCGACGTCGCAGCTTCGCTCAACCGGCAACCCCGTGTCGGCGTCTGATTGAGGATGAAGGCAAATCGGCGATTGAGCCTGCGGATGGCGATCAGCGTGGGGATCGCGGCTTCGATATCGGCCGGGCTCGGGCGCGCCGGGATCAGACAGAGATCGGCGCTGGCAATGACGCGCGTCGCCAGGCTGTTGGTCGTCGCGGCGGTGTCGATGATGGCAAGCCAGATGCCTTCAGCCCTGAGGCGCGCGATCAACGGCTCGATCTCGGCGGGATCAGCAACGCACTCGACGCGAGGATAGGGATCCTCGCGGCGCTCCTTCCATTTCAAGACCGTACCTTGCGCGTCCGCTTCAATGAGAGCGACGCGCTGTCCGCGCTGCATCGCTGCCACGGCCAGTCCAACGGAGAGCGTACTCTTGCCGCTTCCGCCTTTCTGCGTGACCAGAGCAAGGACGTACATGTTCCGCGCTCTCCTGAAGACGGCAACGACGCGGAACTCAGACGTTGTCGAGAATAGATTTCTTGCAACGCAAAATACTACCGTAAGTCGCGATTCGTCTCAAGCGATCGTGAGCCTCCTCCGGCAATTTACGTAGCAAGATCAGGAATATTGCATCACGCCGTCGTCGATCCTGCCGAACCGCAGGGAGACGATGTCGAACGCATAGTTCTGGTAAAGCCGCCACGGCCGCTTCGAACCCTGTTTCGGCATCTTCGCGACCGCGCGCTGCACGTAACCCGAGGTGAAATCCAGCGACGGCTGCGCGGTGATCGTGGGGTCGTCATTGTGCGGCACGCACTGGCGGAAATTGTGCCGGTCCATGTAGTTGATGAGCCGGCAGACATATTCGCAGGTCAGGTCGCATTTCAGCGTCCAGGAGGCATTGGTATAGCCGAAGGCGGAGGCCATGTTGGGCACGTCGGCATACATCATGCCCTTGTAGGTCAGCGTGTTGGCGAAATCGACGGCACGGCCGTCGACGCTGACCTCCAACCCGCCGACGACCTGGAGCACGAGCCCCGTCGCCGTCACGATGATGTCCGCCGCAAGTTCGCTGCCGTCCTTCAGGCGAATGCCGTCGCGCGTAAAATTGTCGATCTCGTTGGTGACGACGGAGGCGCGCTGCTCGCGGATCGCATTGAAGAGGTCGCCGTCCGGCACGAGGCACAGACGCTGATCCCAGGGATTGTAGCGCGGCGTGAAATGGGTCGCGACGTCGTAGTCGGGGCCGAGCGCCATCTGCACGCCCTTGAGGATGAGGTCCTTCACCTTCGCGGGCCGGCGCCGGCTGAGCTGGAAGAAGAACATCCCCCACATCACGTTGCGCCAGCGGATCAGGTGGTAGGCCAGCCGCGCCGGAAGATTGCGGCGCAGCTTGTTGGCGAACGGATCCTGCGCCGGGCGCGACACCACATAGGTCGGGGAGCGCTGGAGCATGGTGACGTGGGCCGCCTTCCTGGCGAGCTCCGGCACCAGCGTCACCGCGGTCGCGCCCGAGCCGATCACGACCACGCGCTTGCCGGCATAATCGATGTCCTCGGTCCATTTCTGCGGATGCACGATGCGGCCGGCGAAATCCGCCACGCCCTTGAACTCCGGCGTGTAGCCCGCCTCGTATTTGTAATAGCCCGAGCACATGAACAGGAAATTGCAGGTGAAGCGCACGATTTCGGACGCGCCCTCACCCGCGGTGCGCTCCGCCTCGACGGTCCAGCGCGCCTCACTCCTCGACCACGCCGCGCGCCTGACACGATGGCGGAAGCGGATGTGCTTCTCGATGCCGTTCTCGGCTGCGGTCTCGCGCACATAGTTCAGGATCTGCGGGCCGTCGGCGATCGCCTTCGGATCGGTCCACGGCTTGAAGGAATAGCCGAGCGTGAACATGTCGCTGTCGGAACGGATGCCGGGATAGCGGAACAGATCCCAGGTGCCGCCGATACAGTCGCGTCCCTCCAGGATGACGTAGCTCCTGCCCGGGCACCTGCTTTGAAGATGATAGCCCGCGCCGATGCCGGACAGGCCGGCACCGACGATCAGCACGTCGAAATGTTCTTTGGCTTCGATCATGGCGTTCTCCCGCCGCACAGGATGGGCGGCGCCGCGCCGAATTGCAACCGTCAGGGGATGGTCGCGCCGTAGACACAGGCGGTGTCGAAATACTCGTGGAATTCGACTGCCTTGCCGTCCTTGAAGCGCCAGAAATCCACCTTCGGCGTCTTCGCGACCTTTTTGGTCTTCTTGTTGGTCCACGCGCATTCGCCGAGCGCGACGACGGTATCGCCCTGCGCGACGTACTCGTTCATCGTGTAGTACTGCATGCTCCAGTCGGCCAGCAGGCCGTCGAAATAGCCGCGCAGCTCGGTACGGTCGTCATAACGCTTGGCAAAAGGCACCGGCTCGGCACCCCGCGGAATCGAATCGAACTTGATCTGCGGGCCGATGACCTTGTCGAACCAATAGTCGACGCTGGCTCCCTTGCTGTCGTTCCACTGGCGATAGGCTTCCTTCAACAGCTGAACGTTGGCTTCGCTGGACATCGCATTCCCTCCATATGCATTCTGAAAATGAACTGGGAAAGGCGGCCGCCCGCTTCGAAAGTGGCAGGCTTGTTTTGGCTCTACCTCCGAGCGTACCATAGAGAATGGCGACAAAAAAAGCCCCGGATCGCTCCGGGGCTTTCGTGTCGCAGCTGGATAAATTCTCAGTAGCGGTAGTGATCGCTCTTATACGGGCCTTCCTGCTTGACGCCGATGTAGTCGGCCTGGTCCTTGCGCAGCTCGGTGAGCTTGACGCCGATCTTGGCGAGGTGCAGGCGCGCGACCTTCTCGTCGAGGGTCTTCGGCAGCACGTAGACTTCCTTCTTGTACTTGCCGTCCTTGTTGTTGGCGAACAGCTCGATCTGCGCCAGCGTCTGGTTGGTGAAGGAGGCCGACATCACGAAGGACGGATGGCCCATCGCGTTGCCGAGGTTCACCAGGCGGCCCTCCGACAGCATGATGATGCGGTGCTTGTCGGGGAATTCGATCTCGTCGACCTGCGGCTTGATGTTGGTCCACTTCAGGTTACGCAGACCCGCGATCTGGATCTCGTTGTCGAAGTGGCCGATGTTGCAGACGATGGCGCGATCCTTCATCGCGCGCATGTGCTCGATGGTGATGATGTCCTTGTTGCCGGTGGCGGTGACGAAGATGTCGGCGCGGGGCGCGGCGTCTTCCATGGTCACGACCTCGTAGCCTTCCATCGCCGCCTGGAGCGCGCAGATCGGATCGACTTCCGACACCATCACGCGGCAGCCGRCCTGGCGCAGCGAGGCGGCCGAGCCCTTGCCGACGTCGCCGAAGCCCGCGACCATCGCGACCTTGCCCGACATCATCACGTCGGTGCCGCGGCGGATGCCGTCGACCAGCGATTCACGGCAGCCATAGAGGTTGTCGAATTTCGACTTGGTGACGCTGTCGTTGACGTTGATGGCCGGCCACAGCAGCGTGCCCGCCTTCTGCATGTCATAGAGACGATGCACGCCCGTGGTGGTCTCTTCGGAAACGCCCTTGATGCTCTTGGCGATCTCGGCGAAGTAGCCCTTTGGCTTTTCCTTGAGCTGCTTCTTCAGAAGCGCGAAGAAGACTTCCTCTTCCTCGGAGCCGGGCTTGTCGAGGAAGGCGGTGTCGCCGTTCTCGGCGCGCAGACCGAGATGGACGTACATGGTGGCGTCGCCGCCGTCGTCGAGGATCATGTTCGGGTGACCGCCGCCGTGCCAGTCGAACAGTTTTGCGGTGTAGTCCCAGTACTCAGCGAGCGTCTCGCCCTTGACCGCGAACACCGGGATGCCGGCGGCCGCGATCGCCGCCGCGGCGTGGTCCTGCGTCGAATAGATGTTGCAGGAGACCCAGCGAATGTCGGCGCCGAGGGCTGCCAGCGTCTCGATCAGCACGCCGGTCTGGATCGTCATGTGCAGCGAGCCGGCGATACGCGCGCCCTTGAGCGGCTGCTTCGGGCCGAACTCCTCGCGGGTGGCCATCAGGCCGGGCATCTCGGTCTCGGCGAGCGAGAGTTCCTTGCGGCCGAAATCGGCGAGCGAAATGTCCTTGACGATGTAATCGGTGAAGCCGGGCTTCGCGTTCATAGGGGGTTCCTGTTTGTTTGGCTCGTCATTCCGGGTCGCTCGTGAAACGAGCGAACCCGGAATCCGGAGGATCGAGATTCCGGGTTCGCCGCTGTCGCAGCGCTCCGGAATGACGCAAGTGAACTAGAGCGCGCGCTTGAGCGGCTCGACCAGATCGGTCTTCTCCCAGGAGAAGCCGCCCTCGTTGTCGGGCGTGCGGCCGAAATGGCCGTAGGCCGAGGTGCGGGCGTAGATCGGGCGGTTGAGGTCGAGATGGCTGCGGATGCCGCGCGGCGTGAGATCCATCGCCTGCGCCGCCGCCTTCTCGAGCTGATCCTCCGGCACCTTACCGGTGCCGTGGGTGTCGATGTAGATCGACAGCGGGCGCGCCACGCCGATGGCGTAGGCGAGCTGCAGCGTGCAGCGGTCGGCAAGACCGGCCGCGACGATGTTCTTGGCGACGTAGCGCGCGGCGTAAGCCGCCGAGCGGTCGACCTTGGTCGGATCCTTGCCGGAGAACGCGCCGCCGCCATGCGGGGCCGCGCCGCCATAGGTGTCGACGATGATCTTGCGGCCGGTCAGGCCGGAGTCACCGTCGGGACCGCCGATGTAGAACTTGCCGGTCGGGTTGATGTGCCAGATGGTCTTGCCGTTGATCCAGTCCTTCGGCAACGCCTCGCGCACATAGGGCTCGACAATGTCGCGAACCTGCTTGGAGGTGAGGTCCTCGACCAGATGCTGGTGCGAGACCACGATCTCGCGGACGCCGACAGGCTTGCCGTTCTCGTACTGCACGGTGACCTGGCTCTTGGAGTCCGGACCCAGCACCTTCTCGCGGCCGGAGTGGCGCGCCTCGGAGATGAGGCGGAGGATCTTGTGGGCATAGAAGATCGGCGCCGGCATCAGATCCGGCGTCTCGTTGGTGGCGTAGCCGAACATGATGCCCTGGTCGCCCGCGCCCTCTTCCTTGACCTCGCCCGGCTGAAGCGCGTCGACGCCCTGGGCGATGTCGGCCGACTGCGGATGCAGCAGGATCTCGATGTCGCAGGTCTTCCAGTGGAAGCCTTCCTGCTCGTAGCCGATGTCCTTGATCGCGTTGCGGACGACGCCTTCGATCTGCTCGTTGGTGACGGAGGCAGGACCGCGGGTCTCACCCGCGATCACCACCTTGTTGGTGGTCGCGAGCGTCTCGCAGGCGGCGCGGATCGCCCATGGGTCGATGCCGGCCTTCGGCCCCTCGCGGTAGAACAGATCGACGATCTCATCGGAGATCCGGTCACAGACCTTGTCCGGGTGGCCCTCAGACACGGACTCGCTGGTGAAGAGATAGGACGCGCGCATCAAGTAACCCCTTGTTCCGCCTCATCAGGACGGTCGTTTGCGATGTTTACTCTAGGATTCTGTCAATCACGCCGTCGCGAGATGACGTAGGATTCGTCGAAAAACCAGAGCCCGTTGTACTTTCGCAGTACATCCCTGGCGGCATCCAGAGTGCGGCCGTTTTGAGTCATTTCTGTCAATCGGTCGTCCTCAATCTGAGCGACATACACCGCCGCATTCCACGCTGCAAAGGCTGTCGAGGTTCCGATGGTGCCGGTCACCTCGTTGGGCAGCGCTTCCATATCATACCGGAAGATCGAACGGTTATCGGCGTAAGCGTTAAAATTGAGGTCCCGCCCCACCGAGCCGAGCTCGTATTTCACCGCGCGCAATAGCTCATGACGGCTCACTGAGAAAGGATTTTCTCCAGGCCAGACCGCCTGGATGATCTCTATCCCCGGATCCTGCCCGTGGGAGTGAATCCCGATCAGCCGGCCACCGGGCCGCAACGCCCGCGCCAGGGGCGCAATGATGCGTTTTGCACGGAAATTAACCGAAGATTTGGCCCGATAGGGCTGCGAGGCGATGACCAGGTCGAAATTGGCCTCGGTCCGGCCCGGCCGGGGGATCGTCGAATCAAGCAGGAATCGGTGGTCTTCCCGGTAGAGCACCAGCACCACCGGCCGCTCGTACAGCGGCATTCCGGTCCGCGGGCTGACCGCCGCGCGCCAGTTCTGCTCCAGAAATGGTTTCAGATCGGCGATCTGGGTCTCGAAGTCGCCGGACGCATCGCCCCGCAAGGCCACCTCGTGCCAGACCGTCGCGGCCGCCGCCGCCGGCGAGGCCGGCGTCAGCCAGGGCGCCTCGGCGTAGTACATGTTGGTGAAGACGAACACCGAGGCGGGATGCTCGAACAGCCGGTCCGGCACCTTCTCCAACGTCAGGCGGACATCTTCGAGGCTCAGCTCCTTGCCCGCGACATAGAACGGCATATGCGGAAAATACCGATGCATCGCGCGCAGCGTCCGCGCCAGCACCGTGCCGTCGCCGACGCCGGCGTCGAACACGCGCAGCGCCGGCGGCCGCGGATGGAGGCTGGCAAGCTCCAGCGCAACCCTGTCGGCGATCACGCGCTTCTCGCTGCAGGTGTGGACGAACAGCAGGTATTTCTGCCGGTTCTCGAAGAAGCGGAAATTGCCGCGCGGATCGCGCTTCTCCGGCGGCACCTGAAGCCCCCGCGGCGGCGGCATCCCGCCGGGCATGGACGCCGCCATATAGGCCTGGATCCGCTCCAGCGTGTCGATGGTGATGCGCTTGCCCTCGCGCAAGCGATGCACCAGCTTGCCGTCATTCACCGCGCGACGCCCGAACGTCGACTCCGCCATGTCCGCCTTGCGGCAGAATTCGGTGATCTGGCTGAGAATCTCGTCGTTTTTCATGGGCGGGATGGGATGGGACGTGGTGGGCAGCGGGAGTCGGCCAAAGGGTCCTAGCATCATCTGCCCAACCGGGGAAATCGTTGCCACACCCTCCGTGTCGTCCCGGCGAAGGCCGGGACCCACCGCGAAATCCATCGATTACGATCGATAGGAGTACCGAACGACGAGTCCTCGCCAAACTGCTCCCTGGGGTTATGGGTCCCGGCCTTCGCCGGGACGACGTTGGGGAGAGATTGGCGCACAGCTGCTTCATCGCACACGCGCCAGCCTTGAACCTGCCCATCACGCCACGCAACAAACGGAGACCCCTTCCGCCTACGGGACCACCGCCATGCGCCGCCTGCTCGTCGCGCTCTGTCTGCTCGCCGCAACCCTGTGGTCCGCGCCCGCCTTCGCGCAGGCGCGCAGCCAGCTCGGGCCGCTCTGCACCACCGACACCACGCCGGCGGACCAGATGATCGATGCCTGCAACAAGATCGTCGCGCTGAAGGTGTTCAAGGGCGAGCAGCTTGCGACCGTCTATTTCTGGCGCGCGGTGGGCTGGAACAAGAAGGGCGACTACACGAGAGTCATCGCAGACACCACCGAGGCGATCCGGCTCCAGCCGAGCCAGGCGGTCTACAATTTGCGCGGCTCGGCCTACTACGACAAGGGCGAGTACGACATCGCGGTCGCAGATTTCGACGATGCACTGAAGCTCGGTCCGCCGAGCGGCACCATCTTCCACAACCGCGGCAATGCCTGGCGCGGCAAGGGCGACTACGCAAAAGCGATCGCCGACTACGACATGTCGATCAAGGCCGACCCGAAATCGGCGTTCTCGTTCCAGAACCGCGGTATCGCGAAGGAGGCGCTCGGCGAGCTCGACGGCGCGCTGGCGGACATCAACCAGGCGATCCGTCTCGACCCGACGCTGCCGCAGCCGCTGATCAACCGCACCGCGATCTGGCGGGCCAGGGGCGATCTCGACCGCGCCATTGCCGACGGCAGCGAGGCGATCCGGCTTGCCAAGGACAAGCCGCCGGCCAACATCATGACGCCGCCGAACAGCGTGCTGATCTCGGGCTACACCCATCGCGCGCTGGCCTATGAGGCCAAGGGCGATTACGCCCGCGCGCGCGACGACTACAAGGCGACGCTGGCGATCGTGGCCTCGGATGCCGGCAGCAAGGCCAGCCAGGCGACCGCAAAGGTGCGGCTGTCGCTGGTGACGGAGGCAGCCGCGCCGATCCCGCGCGATGCGCCGTCACCGACGACGCAGCCAGCGGCAACACCTGCCGCGCAGCAGACCGGCGCGGCCCCGGCGCCCCCGCCTGCCCCGGCCGTTCGCGGCAGGCGCATGGCCCTGATCATCGGCAACGGCGCCTATGCGCATGTCAAGGCGCTGCCCAATCCGCCCAACGACGCGCGCGCCGTGGCCAGGAGCCTGCGCGACATCGGCTTCACCGTGTCGGAAGGCATCGATCTCGACCGCACGGCGATGCAGAAGATGACGCGCGACTTTTTGCGCGAGGCCGCGCGGGCGCAGGTTGCCGTGGTCTACTACGCCGGCCACGGCGTGCAGGTCGACGGCCGCAACTATCTCATTCCCATCGACGTCGAGCTGAAGGCAGGTAGCAGCATGACGGAGGCGATGATCGACATGGACACGATCATGGCCGGCCTCGACGACCAGGTCCGCACCAACATTTTGATCTTCGATGCCTGCCGCAACAATCCGATGGCGCAGCAGGTCGCATCGACCAGTGCCAATCGCGGCATCGAGGGCGCATCGGGCCTCGCCGCGCCGACGGGCCTGGGCGCCGGTGCAACGCTGGGCGCCGGCACGCTGATCGCATTCGCGACCGCGCCGGGCCAGGTCGCGCTCGACGGCGAAGGCGCCAACTCGCCGTTCTCGGCGGCATTGTCGCGCCACATCGGCACGCCGGGCCTGGAGGTGCAGCAGATGCTGACACGGGTGCGGGCCGAGGTGGTCTCGTCGACGAAGAACAAGCAGGTGCCGTGGTCGAACTCGTCGCTGCTGGGCGAGGTTTATCTGGCGGAGAAGTGAGGGTGGGTATCTTCGTCAGATGCGGAACACCGTAGCTCCACCCTCCGCTGTCATCGCCCGACTTGATCGGGCGATCCAGTACCCCGAGACGTCTGTGACCCATCGAGAAGCCGCGGCGTACTGGATTCCCCGCCGGAGCCTGTCATCGGGCTCGCCGAAGGCGAGACCCGGTGGCGGGGAATGACGGAGAGGACGAACCAGACGCGCTCCACGAAAAACGAGCCAAAATTGCAACAGCCAGCGAGATAGTCGAGCGCAACCTGCGGCTGCTCTATTTTGTCGCATATCGTTATCCTACAGTGCCGGCAACACCGATCGTCGGTGGACTGATTGCTGGGGAAATCTGGTGAGAAAATTCGCGGCCGCTGTCGGCATCATCCTGTCTGTCATATTCGGGGCACAGCCCGCCTTCTCCCAAGGCGCTCCGTCCAGCGAGGCCTCGCGCAAGGCCGAACTGGCGGCCGCGTGGCAGGCGGCCGGCAATGCCGGCACCGCCGGTCCCGCCGACGTTCCCCTCATCGACCAGGCAGCGTTGAAAATCCCGGCCGGCGACTTCTTCGTACCCAAGGCTGAAGCTGCGCGGGTGATGCGCGCACTCGGCAACACGGTTCACGACGCGAACTTTGTCGGTCTCGTCCTTGGCACCCGGCAGAACGACCGGTGGCTGGTCGTCATTAACTACATCAAGGAAGGCTATATCAAGGATGATGCCGCCAAGGATTGGAATGCCGACGACCTGCTGAAGAATCTCAAGGAGGGCGTCGACGAGTCCAACAAGGATCGCGCCGCGCGCGGATTTCCCGAGATGGAAGTGATCGGCTGGATCGAGCCGCCGAACTATGATGCCGTGTCGCACCGCCTGGTGTGGTCGGTGCTCGGCAAGGACAAGGGCGCGTCGGACGATGCCCGCAAGGACGTCAACTACAACACCTACGCTCTGGGCCGCGAAGGCTATTTCAGCCTGAACTTATTGTCGGATTCGACCAGAATCGCGACCGACAAATCCGCCGCCCACGAACTGCTCGCCAACCTCTCCTATCAATCCGGCAAGCGCTATGAGGATTTCAGCGCCTCGACCGATCGAATCGCCGAATACGGACTGCTCGCGCTGGTCGGCGGCGTCGCCGCCAAGAAGCTCGGCCTGTTTGCCCTCGTGCTCGCCTTCGTGCTCAAATTCGCCAAAGCCATCTTCATCGGCGCGGCCGTGTTCGGCGCCGGGATACTGAAATTCTTCCGCCGCAAGCCGCGTGACGATTCCGCCGGCGGGGCGGCATGAAAACTCTCTTCCTGCTGCTGTTCTCCGGCCTGAAATGGGGGAAGCTCGCCACCAGCGGCGGCACCATGCTGTTGTCGCTGGCGGTCTACGCGACGATATGGGGCTGGCGCTATGCGGCGGGCTTCATCGCACTGCTGTTCGCGCATGAAATGGGGCACTACGTTGCGGCCCGCCAGCGTGGCCTGGACGTCGGCGCGCCGGCCTTCATCCCGTTCGTCGGTGCGTGGATCGCGCTCAAGGACCAGCCGGTCGACGTCGAGACCGAGGCTTATGTGGCGATCGCGGGCCCAGTGGTCGGGACGGCCGCCGCGCTCGGGGTATATTTGTGGGCGAGATCGGAAGACAGCGGGCTATTGCTCGCGATCTCCTACGCGGGGCTGTTCCTCAATCTGTTCAATCTGCTGCCGATCTCACCGCTCGACGGCGGCCGGGTGACGGCCGTCCTCAGTCCGCGGATCTGGTTCGTCGGCGTGCCGATCCTGGTCGCGCTGATGCTGTACCGGCCAAGCCCGATGCTGCTCATCGTCGCGATCCTGGCAACCCCGCAACTGATCAGCGCATGGCGATACGATCCGAACGCACCGGAGAACGTCGCCTATTACGGCGTACCGCTCCAGACCAAGCTCGAATATGGCAGTGCATATCTGGCGCTCGCCGCGCTGCTCGCGGTCATGACCTATGATGTCCACGAGATGCTTGGGCCGATGATGCGGACGGGATAGCCACAACCGCAGTGTCGTCCCGGCGAAGGCCGGGACCCATACCGCGGATTCTATCGATGATGGACGGTCGGAGTACCGAACGACCGATCTTCGCCAAATTGCTCCCTGTGGTTATGGATCCCGGCCTTCGCCGGGATGACACCGAGGAAATGGCGAGGCTTTCCGCCTCGCACCAGTTGTGGACGTGGAGCTCAGTTGCCCCACACGTCCTTCGCGATCTCCACCGCGAGGCTGAGCTTGGCCCACTGCTCCTCCTCGGAGAGGATGTTGCCCTCTTCCGTCGAGGCGAAGCCGCATTGCGGGGACAGCGCGAGCTGCCCCAGCGGGGCGAATTTCGCGGCCTCTTCGAGGCGGCGCTTGATGTCGTCCTTCTTCTCGAGCTCGCCGAACTTCGAGGTGATGACACCGACCACGACGACCTTGTTGCCCTTGGGCAGGAAGCGCAGCGGCTCGAAGCCGCCGGCACGGTCGGAATCGTATTCCAGAAAGTAACCGTCGTAATTGGTGCCGGCGAGCATGGTCTCGGCCACCGGCTCGTAGCCGCCCGAGGAGATCCAGGTCGAGCGGAAATTGCCGCGGCAGACATGCGTCGTCACCACCATGTCGGCCGGCTTCTCAGCCAGCGCGTAGTTGATGATGCGCGCATAGATCTGCTGGAGGCCGTCCGGATTGTCGCCGCGCTCGCGCGCCTTCTGCAACTCGTCCTGCGAGCAGAGATAGGCCCACACGGTGTCGTCGAATTGGAGATAGCGGCAGCCTGCGTCATAGAACGCCTTCACCGCCTTGCGGTAGGTCTTGCCGAGGTCCTCGTAGAAGGCGTCGAGATCGGGATAGACATCCTTGGAGATCGCCTTGCGGCCGCCGCGGAAGTGCAGCACGGCCGGCGACGGAATCGTCATCTTGGCGGTGACGTGGGCCTGGTCGGCGTACTTCTTCAGGAACTTGAAGTGGTCGAGCATCGGGTGGTCATCGGGGAAATCGAGCTTGCCGATCACCCGCACCGCGTCATGCCGCGTCTCGACGCCCGCGAACTGGATGCCCGTGTCCGGGTGAAACATTTCGCAGCCGGTGAGCTTGGCCAGGAAGTCGAAATGCCACCAGGAGCGGCGGAATTCGCCGTCGGTCGCGAGCTTCAGGCCGACCGAGGCCTGTTTGTGCACGACCTTCTCGATCTCCATGTCCTCGATCTTGCGCAGATCGTCGGCCGAGATCTCGCCCTTCTCCAGCCTGGCGCGGGCTTCCTTGATCTTGGCCGGACGCAGGAGGCTGCCGACCTCGTCGGCGCGGAAGGGGGCTTTGGTTCGCTGCATTTTCTTCTCCCGGGATATTTTAGTGGGCCGCCGCCCCTGCGACGCCGAGGTGGCGCTCGAGGACCGACGGGTCAGCCTTCAGCGCGGCGCTCGGGGCGTCGTGGACGATCGTTCCGCGCTCCAATATCACAACACGGTCGGCGAGCCCCAGAATCTTTTGCGCGTTCTGCTCGACGATGATCGAGCAGATGCCGCCCGCCCGGGTGATCGTGCCGATCGCCTTCAGGAGCTCCTCGACGATGATGGGGGCAAGCCCCTCGGTCGGCTCGTCCAGCAGCAGGACCTTCGGGTTGAGGGTCAGCGCGCGGCCGATCGCCAGCATCTGCTGCTCGCCGCCGGAGAGCTGGTTGCCAAAATTGCCCCGCCGCTCCTTCAGCCGCGGGAACATCTCGTAGACCCTTTCGACCGTCCAGGGGCCAGGCTGGGCCACCGCCGTCATGTTCTCCTCGACCGTCAGGGAGCGAAAGATGTTGCGCTCCTGCGGCACCCAGCCGATGCCGGCGCGCGCCCGCTGGTCGGGCCGCAAGGCCGTGACGTCGGTGCCGCCGAGCGCGACCGAGCCGGAGAAGCGGCGAGTGACCCCGACGATGGAGTTGATCAGCGTGGTCTTGCCAGTGCCGTTGCGCCCGAGCAGCGCCAGCACCTGCCCCTCGGCGAGACGCAGGGACATGTTCGGCAGCACGACTGCCTCGCCATAGCCGGCGCGCAGGGATTCGATCGCGAGCAGGTCAGACATTGACCGCCTCCTCGCCGAGATAGACGGCCTTGACCTGCGGGTCGCGCGCGACCTGCTCGGGCGGGCCTTCGGTGAGCAGCGCGCCCGAGACCAGCACCGAGATGCGGTCGGCGAAGGAGAAGACGAGGTCCATGTCGTGCTCGATCAGCAGCACGGTGACGTCGCGCGGCAGGCTGCCTACGACCGCGAGAATATCGTGGCGCTCGCTTTCGGGCACGCCGGCGGCGGGTTCGTCGAGCAGCAGCACGCGCGGCTTGGCCGCGATCGCGACCGCGATCTCGAGCAGGCGCTGCTTGCCGTAAGGCAGCGTCACCGTCTGCTCGTTCATGACGTCGAGCAGATGGAAGCGCGTCAGCAGATCGGCGATCTCGCCATTGACATCGCTACGCGTGCCCATCCGCCGCCACCACTCGCCGCCATGGCCGAGGCGCTCGGAGACGGCGAGACCGATGGTCTCGAGCGGGGTCAGGTCGGGATAGAGCTGATTGATCTGGAAGGTGCGCGACAGGCCGCGCAGCACGCGCTTGTGCACGGCAAGGTCGGTGATGTCCTGTCCTTCGAGCAGGATGCGGCCCGAGTTCGGCTTCAGCACGCCGGTGAGCTGGTTGATCACCGTGGTCTTGCCGGCGCCGTTCGGGCCGATCAGCGCGTGGCGGGCGCCCTGTTCGATCTTCAGGGACAGGTCGCGGGTGACGCGAAGGCCGCCGAACTGCTTTTCGAGGTTTTGGGTTTCGAGCGCGATGGTCATGCGTCGCTCTCCGGCACGGCGACGACGGCCTTGCGCCCGGCAAACTGCTTGATCACGAGGTTCGGCACGTACAGCACCCAGCGATGCAGGCGCTGGCGGCCGACCAGCACGATCACGACCAGCACCAGGCCGATCCAGAACTGCCAGTATTGCGGGGTGATGGTGGAGAACAATTCCTGGAGCATGCGGAAGATCACAGCGCCGACCAGTCCGCCATAGAGATAGCCGGTGCCGCCGATCACCAGCACCAGCATCAGGTCGGCTGAGCGTTCAAAGGCGAACACGTCGAGCGAGGCGATCGCCGTGGTCTGGGTGAAGAGTGCGCCGGCAATACCCGCATAAAAGGCCGCAAGCGTGTAGATCGCGATCAGGCGGCGATTGACCGGGATGCCGATCGCGGCCGCCCGCAGCGGATTGTTCTTGATCGCGCGCAACGACAGTCCGAACGGCGAATGCACCACGCGGCGAGCGAACAGGAACAGCAGGAACAGCACGGCCAGCGAATAGAAGAAGCCGGTCTTGCCGAACATGTCGAACGGGATTTCCCCGAAGATCGGCTGCATCTCGATGCCTTGCAGGCCGTCGGTGCCGCCGGTGATTTTCGAGAAGCGCTCGGCGAGAGCCTCGAGCAGCAATGCAATGCCGAGCGTCACCATCAGCCGGGTGAGATCAACGCCACGGATCACCAGGAAGCTGGTGGCGAAGCCGAGCACCATCGCGGCGAGGCCTGCGGCCACGAGCGCGAGCACAGGCTCGTTGATAATCCCATGCAAGGCGAGAAGCCCCGCAGCATAGGCGCCGACGCCGAAGAAGGCGGCGTGGCCGAGCGAGACGATGCCGGCATAGCCGAGGATGAGATCGAGCGACATCGCAAACAGCGCCAGCCGCAGGATGTCGGTCATGATCAGATAGCGCGTGGGAAATGCGAAGCCGCAGGCCAGCACGACGAGCCAGAAGGCGGCTTCGCCGTAGTGCCAGCGCGCCTGGCGCTGGGCGTGATGACCGACGTCGGAAGAAGCGCTCATCGGCGAACTCAACGCGCAGCCGTGCGGCCGAACAGGCCGTTCGGGCGCCAGATCAGGATCACGATCATCATGGTGTAGATCACGAAGGGGCCCATCTTCGGCACGTAATATTTGCCGGCGACATCGCCGATGCCGAGCAGGAGCGAGGCCAGGAACGGGCCGGTGATGGAGGAGGAGCCGCCGACGGTGACCACGATCAGGAAGTAGATCATGAACTTCAGCGGGAAATACGGATCGAGCCCGAGGATCTCGGCGCTGAGCGCACCGCCAAGGCCGGCGAGCCCGCAACCGAAGGCGAAGGTAAAGGCGAACACCTGTGGCACGTTGATGCCGAGGCCGCTCGCGGCGCGGGGATCGTCGACGGCAGCGCGCAGGCGGCTGCCGAAACGGGTCTTGGCCAGCACCATCTGGAGCGCAATGGTGAGCAGACCGCAGATCACGATGATCATCAGCCGGTAGCGGCCGATGCCGACGCCGAACAGGTCGAACTGGCCCTGGAGCGCGGCCGGCAGATTGATGAAGACCCGCGACGAGCCCTGGATGTAGTCAACGGCGGCGACCGACATGAAGGTCAGGCCGATCGTGAACAGCACCTGGTCGAGATGGCTGCGCGCATAGAGGTGGCGGTACAGCGTGCGTTCGAGGGCGATGCCGATCGCTGCCGCGGAGACGAAGGCGAGCGGCAGCGCCGCGAAGAACGGCCAGCCCATCCGGTTGACCAGCACCATGCAGACATAGCCGCCGGCCATGGCGAAGGCGCCATGGGCCAGGTTGACGAAGTTCATCAGCCCCAGCGTGACCGCGAGCCCGCAGGCGAGCACGAACAGCAGCATGCCGTAGGCAACGCCATCGAACAGGTTGGTGAGGATAGAGGTCATCGAGGGTCGGTTGATCCTGGCGGTCTTTCGTCATTCCGGGGCAGCGCGCAGCGCTGAACCCGGAATCTCGTTTCAGCAATTTCGAGATCCCCGATGCGCGCTAAGCGCGCTCGGGGATGACGCGCTTTCGCGCGTCACTTCTTGGTCTTGCCGAGATCCTTGACGGCTTCGAAGGTTGCGAACTCGACGTTGTAGAGCTCGCCGTCGACCTTCTCGACCTTACGGATGTAGATGTTCTGCACGATGTCGCGGGTCTCGGGGTCGATCGAAATCGGGCCGCGGGGGCTCTCCCACTTCTGACCCTTCATGGCCTCGACCAGCTTGGTGCCGTCGGTATCGCCATTGGTCTTTTTCAAGGCTTCATAGATCAGGTGGATGCCGTCATAGCCGCTCAYCGCCATGAAGCCCGGACGGGTGCCGTACGCCTTCTTGTAGGCCGCGACGAAATCCTTGTTCATCTGCGAGGGATGCGCCGCGGAATAGAGGTGGGCGGTAACCGTGCCGAGCACGGCGTCGCCCATGTTATTGAGGAGATCGTCGTCGGTGACGTCGCCCGGTCCGATCACCTTGATACCCGCCTTGTCGAGGCCGCGCTCGGCATATTGCTTCATGAAGTTGCCGCCCTGGCCGGCCGGCACGAACACGAAGATCGCGTCGGGCTTGGCGTCCTTCATGCGCTGGAGGAACGGCGCGAAGTCGGGATTGGCGAGCGGCGTCTTGACCTCTTCGACCACCTCGCCGCCACCGCCGACGAAATGCTCCTTGAAGAAGTTGAGCGCGTCATTGCCCGGCGCATAGTCCGAGGTCAGCGTCGCCACCTTCTTGATGCCGTTCTTCACCGCCCAATCGCCGATGATGGTCGAGGACTGCGCCAGCGTGAAGCTGGTGCGCACGATATAGGGCGAGCGCTCGGTGATGATGGAGGTGCCGGCGGCCATCACGACTTCCGGGATCTTGGCTTGGGTCGCGAGCGGTGCGGCCGCGAGCGCCGCCGGCGTCACGCCGAAGCCCGCGATGAAATTGACCTTGTCGTTGACGATCAGCTCTTGCGCGGCGGTCTTGGTCTTGTCCGGAATCGCAGCATCGTCCTTGAGGATGATCTCGACCTTCTTGCCGGCGACGGTGTCGCCCTTCTGCTGCATGTAGAGCTTGATCGCGTTCTCGATCTGCTTGCCGGTCGAGGCCTGGCCGCCCGTCATCGGCAGGATCAGGCCGACCTTGACGGTGTCCTCGGCCTTGGCGGGCGCGACGGCCACGAGGCCGGCAACGGCTGCCACCGCGGCGGCCCAAGAGAACTTACAAGAAAGCTGCTTACGTTCGAACATCAGATGTCCCTCCCCTTCATTCCTGACCTCTTGTGCGCCGAACCGAGTGCCCGGTCCTTGCTTCACCTTAGCTCACGCACGAGCCCTATCGCGCGTCACATGGCGTCCTTCGCGCCCCCCTTGTCAATCGGACGTTTGGCGACCATTCGGCGCAAGCCGAGCATCCCGATTTCCGCGGCGGAGAGCTATGTCGCGGTTACGTCGGGGTGACCCCGAGCACGCGACCTTGGCTGCTTCTATTTGTACGATTGTACAAATAAAATGGACCTGTCAACGAAAAAGCCCCCTCGCCGACCAAGCCAATTTGTCGCGAGCCCCGGGCCGCAGTCTAGAAACGCGACCGGCCGCGGGGATGGAGGATTTCGTCTTTCTTTTGCAGAATTTGTACATCGGCGAGACCTTGGCTGGCCGCAACTCGGTAATTAAATACCTACCTCGAATAAGTCTATTTTACCTTGTTGAAGGCTACTCTCACGGCGCCAGCCTGACCCGGCGTCCAACCAGACCGAACCCGCGCGCCCACACAATGTCCAAGCCTTTCCGGTCCCTCCTGGCCCTCCTCGCGCTCGCCGCGGGGCTGTCCGGCTGCGGCACGGTCAACGAAAAGCTCTCGGCCGGCATGGGCGACTACGTCCCGCAATGGGCCGGCGGCCTGCCGGCCGACGCCCCACCGCGGGTCGGCACGCCGCAATACGAGGCCTACATGAAGGAGCGCGAGCGCAAGCGGCTGCTGCCGGCGGCGGATCGCGAGAAGGAAGAGCAGGCGCAGAAGGGCGCGACGGGCACCACGTCGAGCGGCGCAGTGCGCTGAGGGATAGCCGTCATTCCGGGGCGATGCGTCAGCAGCGAACCATGGTGCGCAATTGCGCACCTGAGAATCTCGAGATTCCAGGTTCGCCTCTTCGAGGCGCCCCGGAATGACCTCCGGATCAATCCACAAACACCACAGTCTTGCGGCCGTTGAGGATGACGCGGTCGTCGAGATGGTAGCGGATCGCGCGGGCGAGCACGCGGCGCTCGATGTCGCGGCCCTTGCGGACGAGATCTTCGGGCGTGTCGCGGTGGCTGATGCGTTCGACGTCCTGGTCGACGATCGGGCCCTCGTCGAGGTCGCGGGTAACGTAATGGGCGGTGGCGCCGATCAGCTTCACGCCACGCTCATGGGCCTGGTGATAGGGTTTTGCGCCCTTGAAGCCGGGCAGGAACGAGTGGTGGATGTTGATGCAGCGGCCGGAGAGCTTGGCCGAGAGATCGTCGGACAGGATCTGCATGTAGCGGGCGAGCACCACGAGATCGGTGCCGGTCTCGGCGACGAGGTCGAGGATCTGCGCCTCCTGCTCGCGCTTGGTCTCCTTGGTGATCGGCAGATGATGGAACGGGATTCCGCCGAAATCGAGCCCGGCATAGACCTCGCGCGGATGGTTGGAGACGATCGCGGTCGGGATCATCGGCAGCTCGCCGATGCGCCAGCGATAGAGAATGTCGACCAGGCAATGGTCGGATTTCGACACCAGCAGCATCACCTTGCGATGCGCGGCGCGGTCGCGCATCTGCCATTGCATGCCGAAACGTTCCGCGATCGCGGCGAAGCCGGTCTGGAGCGCCGCAAGCTCGACGGCGAGATCTGCCGCGGTGAACACCACGCGCATGAAGAAGTTCTTGGTCTCGACGTCGTCGAACTGCTGGGCGTCGAGAATGTTCTGTCCGTTGTGAGCCAGGAAGGTCGACACCGCCGAGACGATGCCGGGACGATCCGGACAGGACAGGGTCAGGACATATTGATGATCGGGCATGGGCCTTGATGAAGGTTTGGGCAGCGGGTGCGGAACTACCTGCGATTTGCGTCCTGCTCTATCACCGACCCCACCCTTGCGCCAATCCCAAGACTTGATTCCAAGACTTGCTTCAACATGAAGCCCGGAGTCAGGATGAACGTACCATTGCGATTGACTGACCGGAGCACGCCCATGGCCGACCGCTTGAACGGCTACCGTATCCTGATCCTGGAAACGCGCGAGGAGGCGCAGTTTTCGAAGCTTCTGGCCGAGCAAGGCGCCGAGGTCGTGCAGTGCCCGATGTTCACCATCCAGGATGCGCCCGACCCGGCCCCGGTCGAGGCCTGGATCCGACGCGCCATCGACAAGCCCTTTGACGACCTCGTGCTGATGACCGGCGAAGGCCTGCGGCGAATCATGAAGCTCGCGCGCGCGCACGGGATCGACCAGGCTCTTGTCGCGGTACTTGCCAAGGCACGAAAATTCACCCGCGGACCAAAGCCTGGGAAAGCGCTGCGCGAGGTCTCGCTCGAACCACAGCAGACCACGGAGAAGCCGACCACCGAGGGCGTCATCGAGATGCTGGCAAGGCTCGATCTCAGGGGCCGCCGTGTCGGCCTCCAGCTCTATCCCGACAAGGATCACGGCGCGCTGACCGGCGCGCTCGCCGCACAAGGTGCTGATGTCGATACCGTGCTGCCCTACGTCTACGACGCCAAGGCGGCGGACGCCAACATCGTCGCCGCCATCGACGCCATGGCGGACGGGCGGATCGATTCGATCGCGCTCACCAATCTCGGCCAGGTCCGCCGCCTGATCGAAGCCGCAAAGGCGCATGGCAGCGAGGCGCGCCTGCGCGCTGGCTTGGAGCGGACGCTGATTGCGTCGGTGGGTCCGGCGGTTTCCGGCGAGTTAGCCACGCATGGGCTGCGGACGGATATCTCGCCGGCCGACGAGGCCTATTTCATGCGGCCGCTGATCTCGGCGATGGCGAGCGCGCTTGCGGAGAAGCGGTCGAAGGCGGCAGCGAATTGACCGAACTTCCTCCCCGAGTCGTCCCGGCGAAGGCCGGGACCCATAACCCCAGGGAGAGGTCATGGCCCGAAGCTGGTAACCGCTAGTCTTCGCCAAACTCAATCCTGTGGTTATGGGTCCCGGATCTACGCTCCGCTTCGCTGCGCTTGTCCGGGACGACGGAGAGAGCCGTCGCTAATCCCCATACCCGCGCAGCCGATCGATATCCAATATCGTCACGCCGCCGTACTCCAGCCGCAGCAGTCCCTCCTTCTCCAGGCGGTTCAGCGCGCGATTGGCGTTCTGACGCGACATCCCCGAGAGCGCGCCGATCTCCTCCTGGGTAATCTCCAGATGCGCGGTCGATTCCGGATAGAGGATCGGGTTGAACAGCGAGGCGATGCTGCGGGCGAGCCGCGCCGTGGCATCCAGCGTGCGGTTGACCTCGAGCATGCCGATGAACTGGCCGAGCCGCTCGTTGAGCTGGCGGACCAGGAAACGGTTGAAGCCGACGCTGTTCTCGAACAGCCACATGAAGGCAGAGCGCTCCATCAGCGCGATGCGGCTGTCGCGAAGTGCGACCACGTCGTAGCGGCGCGGCTCGTTCTTCAGCACGCTGCCCTCACCGAACCAGGCGCCGGCCGTCAGTCCCGCGAGGCTCGTCTGCTTGCCGTCGCGCGAGACCCCGCCCATCCGGGCGAGGCCAAAGACCATGCCGGCCCAATAACCGAACCTGTCGCCGCGCATGAAGACGGTCTCACCGGTGCCGTAGGACCGTTCCGTGATTCCGGCGCGGGCGACCTCGATCTCCCGCTCGGTGAGCTCGCGCGACCAGGCGGCAATGCGCTTCAGTTGATCCTCTGAAATCATGATCCCGAAGCCAGCCGCACCGTTTCGTCACTCCATCCTTCTGCTGCACTGCAACACGATCGTTTCAGCCGCCACCCGACGAAAGAGGATGGCGCTGCCGCCCGAAAAACTTTGTCGCCGAATTGTCAGGCGGGAGACATTCCTAAATAGCGCTTTCCCCTATTGAGGGCCACCTTGGGCGATGCGGCTTTTGATCCCGACCGGGAACGAGAGTGGCGCGGGATCCGGTCGAGACCAATAGCTGCATGGCCTCACCGGGACGACCGTACTAGGATCGCCCGACAGCAACCGACGAAGAGCGCCACTGAAAGCGCCATCACCGGGGAGGGATTTGTTTGGTGGCTACCAGTCTTGAAGTGCGCGGCGTGTCCCTGCGGTTCGGCGGCGTCCGTGCGCTGACCGATGTCGGCTTCGCCATCAAGGATGGCGAGCTGTTCTCGATCATCGGCCCCAACGGCGCCGGCAAGACCTCCATCGTGAACTGTATTTCCGGCCGCTACAAGCCGACCGAAGGCCAGCTGTTCTATCAGGGCCGCGATATCACAGGCCTCACGCCCAACGCCCGCGCTTCGCTCGGCATCGGCCGCACCTTCCAGAATCTCGCGCTATTCCACCACATGAGCGTGCTCGACAACATCATGGTCGGCCGCCATCACCTCCTCAGGAACAATTTCTTCACGGGCTCGCTCTACTGGCTGACCGGCGCGCGCAAGGAGGAGCTCGAGCATCGCCGCAAGGTCGAGGAAATCATCGACTTCCTCGATCTCCAGTCGGTGCGAAAGGCGCAAGCCGGCACCCTCTCCTACGGCCTGCGCAAGCGCGTGGAGCTGGCGCGCGCCATGGCGCTGGAGCCGCGCCTCATTCTCCTCGACGAGCCGATGGCCGGCATGAATTTCGAGGAGAAAGAGGACATGGCCCGCTACATCGTCGACCTCAACGAGGAGTTCGGGATGACGGTGGTGATGATCGAGCACGATATGGGCGTGGTGATGGACATCTCCCACCGCGTCATGGTGCTCGATTTCGGCCGCAAGATCGCCGAGGGCGATCCGGCCGCGGTGCTTGCCGACCCCCATGTCAGGCGCGCCTATCTCGGCGAGGAGGATGAGGTGCTGGTCGATCCCGACGATGCGCCGCCGGCGCAGGAGAGCGCGGCATGATGGACTATGCGGGCCGCGTCGCGCAGGCGGATACCTATCCCAAAATGCTCCGGCTCAATGCCAGGGAGCACGGCAACGAGATCGCGTTGCGCGAAAAGGATCTCGGGCTGTGGCGCCCGTTCACCTGGAATGACTACCACACGCGGGTGCGCGATTTCGCGCTCGGCCTCGTCGAGCTCGGCCTCGGTCGCAGCGACGTCGTCGGCATCATCGGCGACAACCGTCCGGACTGGGTCGCGGCCGAAATCGCCGCCCACGCGATCGGCGGATTGAGCCTCGGGCTCTATCGTGACGTGCTGGACGAGGAAGCCTCCTACCTCCTCAATTACGGCGAGGCGCAGCTCGTCTTCGCCGAGGACGAGGAGCAGGTCGACAAGCTGCTGGTGCTGGCCGAACGGGTGCCGAGGCTGAAGCACATCATCTATTCAGATCCGCGCGGGATGCGAAAATATGACGATCCGCGGCTGATGTCGGCGGAAACATTCGCCGAGCTCGGCCGTGCGCGTGCCGCGCGCGAGCCGGAGCTTTACGACAGGCTTGTCGACGCCACCAAGGGCGAGGACGTCGCGATCCTCTGCACCACGTCGGGCACCACCTCGCATCCAAAACTCGCGATGCTCGCCGCCGGCCGCGTGCTCGGCCATTGCGCGACCTATCTCGCCTTCGATCCGAAGGGGCCGGACGACGAATATGTTTCGGTGCTGCCGCTGCCCTGGATCATGGAGCAGGTCTATGTGCTCGGCAAAGGCCTGCTGTGCCGGATGAAGATCAACTTCGTCGAAGAGCCCGAGACCATGATGAACGATTTGCGCGAAATCGCGCCGACGTTCGTGCTGTTTGCACCACGCGTCTGGGAATCCATCGCGGCCGACGTCCGCGCCAAGGTGATGGATGCGACGCCCTTCAAGCAGCGCCTGTTCGATGTGGGAATGAAGACGGGCCTCGCCGCACTCGAACAAGGCAAGCGCTCGGGCTATGCCGACGCGATCCTGTTCCGCGCGCTGCGCGACCGCCTAGGCTTCACCCGCCTGCGCTCGGCTGCGACCGGCGGCGCGGCGCTCGGGCCCGATACCTTCAAGTTCTTCCAGGCCATGGGCGTGCCGCTGCGCACGCTCTATGGCCAGACGGAGTTGCTCGGCGCCTACACGCTGCATCCCGAGGGCAAGGTCGATCCCGATACCACCGGCGTGCCGATGGCCGACAGCGTCGAGATCCGCATCGACAATGCCGACATTCACGGCGTCGGCGAGATCGTGGTGCGGCATCCGAACATGTTTCTCGGCTACTACAAGAACCCGGAAGCCAGCGTTGCCGACATCAGGGACGGCTGGATGCTTTCTGGCGATGCCGGTTACTTCAACGCGAACCGCCAGCTCGTGGTCATCGACCGCATCAAGGATCTCGCCGAGACCTCGCGCGGCGAGCGCTTCTCGCCGCAATTCATCGAGAACAAGCTGAAGTTCTCGCCCTATATCGCCGAAGCCGTGGTGCTGGGCGCGGGCCGCGACGCGCTCGCCGCGATGATCTGCATCCGCTACTCCATCATCTCGAAATGGGCGGAGAAGAACCGGCTCTCGTTCACGACCTACAGCGACCTGGCCTCGCGTCCCGAGGTCTACGCCCTGCTCCGCAGGGAAGTCGAGACCGTCAACGCCACGCTGCCGCCGGCACAACGCATCTCGCGCTTCCTGCTGCTCTACAAGGAGCTCGACGCCGACGACGGCGAGCTCACCCGTACGCGAAAGGTTCGCCGCAGCGTCATCAACGAGAAGTACGCCGGCATCATCGACGCCATCTACCGCGGCGACGCCGACATCCCGGTCGACACCGTCATCCGGTTCCAGGACGGCACCACGCAGCGCGTGCGCACGACGCTGCGGGTGGTGGATCTGGGCGGCCCCGGACATCTGGCGGAGGCGGCGGAGTGAAACACGTAATCGTCATGCGCGGGCTTGACCCGCGCATCCATCTTCTTCCGAACAAGCTTCCGTCCACATTGATGGATTGCCGGGTCAAGCGCGGCAATGACGAGTTGGGTCAGTCGACATGAACACCGCCTTCCTCATCCAGCTCCTGGTCAACGGCCTCGTGGTCGGCACGCTCTATGGCGTAGTCGCGATGTCGTTCGTGCTGATCTACAAGGCGACGCAGGTCGTCAACTTCGCGCAAGGTGAATTGCTGCTGGTCGGCGCCTGGGTGTGCTGGGCCCTGCTCGCGAAATACCAGGTGCCGTTCTGGATCGGCATGCCGATGACGCTGGTGTTCATGTTCGCGTTCGGCATCGCCATCCAGGTCCTGATCCTGCGGCCGATGATCGGCGAACCCATCATCTCGGTGATCATGGTGACGATCGGCCTGTCGACCGTGCTCCAGGCCACGCTGAAATGGATGTTCGGCGTCAATCCGCAGCCGTTCCCGCGCGTGTTCGAGAGCCAGTCGGTCAGCCTGTTCGGACTTCAGATCCAGACCGTCTATGTCATGAGCCTCGTGGTGTCGGTCGCCATGATGATCGGCATGGCCTGGTTCTTCCGCGTCTCGAAATACGGTCTTGCGATGCGCGCCACAGCGTTCAACCAGCAGGTGGCCCAGTCACTCGGCATTTCCGTCAAGAGCGTGTTCGCGATGGCCTGGGCGATCTCGGCCACGGTGTCGGCGGTCGCGGGCGTCGTGGTCGCAGTGGTGAACGGCGTGTCGTCGGGCCTTGCGGCCTACGGCATCAAGGTGTTTCCGGCGGCGATCCTCGGCGGGCTCGATTCCGTCGGCGGCGCCGTGCTCGGCGGCATCATCATCGGCCTGCTCGAGAACATCGCGCAATATGTCGACAGCGAGTATCTGCACTGGGGCAATCTCTACGAGATCGCACCGTTCTACGTCCTCATCATCGTGCTGATGATCAAGCCGTATGGCCTGTTCGGCACCCATGACATCGAGCGGATCTGACCATGGCCGGCCCTGCCCTCATCCCCGCTGGTGATTTCCGCACTTCCTATGCGGCGGACACCACCATCTTCCCGACCACGACCAGCCGCAATTTTGCGATCGCCGGAGTGCTGGCGCTGTGCCTCGTGCCGCAATTCCTCGGCGGATACTGGCTCAGTATCCTGATCCAGATCGGCATTTTCTCGATCGCGGCACTTGGCCTGAACATCCTGGTCGGCTTCACCGGCCAGATCTCGATCGGGCACGCCGCCTTCTTCCTGCTCGGCGCCTTCACCTCGGCCTACATCTCGAACAACGCACCGATCCCGGTGTTCTTCGCGATCCCGCTCGCGGGCGTCGTGACAGCGCTGGTCGGGCTGATCTTCGGCATCCCGGCGGCGCGGCTGAAGGGGCTGTACCTCGTCATCGCGACGCTTGCCGCGCAATACATCCTGCTCGATTTCTTCTCCCGCGCGGAGTGGTTCACCGGCGGCTCGGTGCCGGCCAGCGCCAATCCGTTCTCGATCTTCGGCTTCACCCTGCGCGGCGACGGGCAATATTTCTATGTCGTGCTGGCTTATGTGGTCGCGAGCTACGTCCTCGTCACCAATTTGATGCGCACGCGCGACGGCCGCGCGCTGGTGGCGATCCGGGACCATTATCTCTCCGCCGAGATCATGGGGATCAACCTCACCAAATACCGCACGCTGTCGTTTGGCCTCGCCGCGTTCTTTGCCGGCATCGCGGGTGCGCTCTATGCGCATTACCAGCTCGTGGTCTCCCAGGAAGGCTTTGGCATCGAGCGTTCGATCCTGTTCCTGGCCATGATCATCATCGGCGGCACCGGCTCGATCATGGGTACGCTGATGGGCACCGCCTTCGTGGTGCTGCTGCCGGAAACGATGGAATTCCTCAGCCTCTACCTGAAGGGCGGCGCGATCGACAAGGCGCTGTCGCTCAACAACAACATCACCTTCCTGCGCGAGATCGCGATCGGGGTGATCATCATCGCGTTCCTGATGTTCGAGCCGGACGGGCTCGCCCATCGCTGGCGGCAGATCAAGGCCTATTGGAAACTCTACCCGTTCTCGCATTGAGCACGGGCGACTCGCTAACCAACCAATAAAACAGGAGGAGGCAACCCATGAAGACAAAATCGCTTTTGAGCACCGCATCGCTCGCGCTGGCGATCGCCGCATTCTCGGCGGGTGCGCAGGCCCAGATCGCGATCGGGCATCTCGCCGATTATTCCGGCGGCACCTCCGACGTCGGCACGCCCTACGGCCAGGCCGTCGCCGACACCTTCGCCTGGGTCAACAAGAATGGCGGCGTCGGCGGCAAGCAGGTCAATGTCGACACCAACGACTACGGCTACCAGGTGCCGCGCGCGATCGCGCTCTACAAGAAATGGTCGGCGCCGGACTCCAAGGTCGCTGCGATCATGGGCTGGGGCACCGCGGACACCGAGGCGCTGACCGGCTTCCTCGCCCAGGACAAGATCCCCGATATGTCCGGCTCCTACGCCGCCGCCCTCACCGATCCCGAGGGCGTCAGCGGCAAGGCCAAGCCCGCGCCGTACAATTTCTTCTATGGCCCGAGCTATTCGGACTCGCTGCGCGCGATGCTGATGTGGGCGGCCGAGGACTGGAAGGCCAAGGGCAAGCCCGGCAAGCCGAAATTCGTCCACATGGGCGCCAACCACCCCTATCCGAACGCGCCGAAGGCCGCGGGTGAAGCCATGGCGCAGGAGCTCGGCTTCGAGGTGCTGCCGCCGCTGGTGTTCGCGCTGACACCGGGCGACTACAGCGCGCAGTGCCTGAGCCTGAAATCCTCGGGTGCCAACTACGCCTATCTCGGCAACACCGCGGCTTCCAACATCTCGGTCCTGAAGGCCTGCAAGACCGCCGGCGTCGACATCCAGTTCCTCGGCAATGTCTGGGGCATGGACGAGAACGCCGCCAAGACCGCAGGCGATGCCGCCGACGGCGTGATCTTCCCCTTGCGCACCGCGGTGAGCTGGGGCGGCGATGCGCCCGGCATGAAGACGGTGATGGAGATCTCGAAGATGTCCGACCCCACCGGCAAGGTCTATCGCCCCGTGCACTACATCGCGGCCGTCTGCTCGGCGCTCTACATGAAGGAGGCGCTCGACTGGGCCGCCAAGAACGGCGGCGCCACCGGCGATAACGTGGCCAAGGGCTTTTACCAGAGGAAGGATTGGGTGCCGGCCGGCATGGAAGGCGTCTGCAATCCCTCGACCTGGACCGACAAGGACCACCGCGGCACGCTGAAGGTCGACCTCTATCGCACCAAGATCGCGGGTGCGACCGACGGCGACCTCAACGACCTCATGGCCAAGGGCGCGATCAAGCTCGAGAAGGTCAAGACCGTCGAGCTGCCGCGCAAGCCGGAATTGCTGGGGTGGTGAGCGACTAGTCCGTTCGTCGTTCCGGGGCGCCTCGAAGAGGCGAACCCGGAACCTCGAGATTCCGGGTTCGGTCCTGCGGACCGCCCCGGAATGACGGGATGAAGCTGTGACGACATCGAAAGAGTAGCTGACAATGACTGAAGCGGCTCACATCGAGCGCCCCTCGCCCAGCATCGTGCCCGCGCCGCCCCTGCTCGGCGTGCGCAACATCGAGGTCGTCTATGACGACGTCATCCTGGTGCTGCGGGGCCTCAGCCTCGACGTGCCCAAGGGCGCGATCGTGGCGCTGCTCGGCGCCAACGGGGCCGGCAAGTCGACGACGCTGAAGGCGATCTCGGGGCTGCTCAAGACCGAGGACGGCGAGGTCACGCGCGGCGATATCCTGTTCGAGGGCGAGCGCATCAACGGCATCGATCCCGACAAGATCGTCCGCCGCGGCATCTTCCAGGTGATGGAGGGCCGGCGCATCGTCGCCGACATGACGTCGCTGGAAAACCTCAAGCTCGGCGCTTTCACCCGCAGGGATCGCGAGGTCGGTGCCGATCTCGACATGGTCTTCAACTATTTCCCGCGCCTGAAGGAACGCACGGGGCTCGCCGGCTATCTCTCCGGCGGCGAGCAACAGATGCTCGCGATCGGCCGCGCGCTGATGGCGCGCCCGAAGATGATTTTGATGGACGAGCCGTCGATGGGCCTGTCGCCGCTGCTGGTGAAAGAGGTGTTCTCGATCATCCAGAAGATCAACCGCGACCTCGGCGTCACCATCCTGCTGGTCGAGCAGAACGCGCGCGCCGCGCTGTCGGTGGCGAGCCACGGCTACATCATGGAGCAGGGCAAGGTCGTGCTCGACGGCACCGCCGACGAGCTGCGCGACAACGAGGACGTCAAGGAATTCTATCTCGGCGGCGCCGGCGACCAGCGCAAGAGCTTCAAGAACCTCAAGAGCTTCAAGCGGCGCAAGCGCTGGCTATAGCGTTTTGAAGCGAAGTGGGAACCGGTTCGCGTGAAGACAACGCGTCAAAACAACAGATTCCTAGCTCAGCACCTGCTCCGCTTCGGTGACTGCGCAGAGAACATGATAGAACGACGACGCAGGAATGGTGTCGATCAGCGATTTGCCGTCGCGATCGAACTGATCGTACCAGCCGCCCCGCACGGGATGGCTGAGATAATGCCGTTCGAGCCGCACCAACGCCGCGCGCGCTTCGTCTGCCGCGCCCGGCTCGCCGGACTCGGCCTGCGCGATCCACGCCTTCGCGATCTCGGTCTGCGGCCACAGCCGGCGCGTGCCGCGGCGGATGTTGCCGGTGTCATCGCCCTCGTCGATGAGGCAGCCGGTGGCCTCGTCGCGATAGCGCAGCGCCGTCGCCAGCAGTTCGGCGCGCCGCTGTCCGGTCGGGCAGCCCGTGATGCGCTCAAAACCCTTCAGCAGCCAGACCCATTCCGCCTGATGGCCCGGCTCGACGCTGACCGGCTCGATCCTCGACCAGTCCTCCTCGAAATATTCGCCGAGCGCGCGCTTCTGCTTGTGGTAGAGACTGGCGAGGAACAGCGCGAAGAACTCGCCGGCGCGATTCTGGAACGACAGATCGTGGGTCGCGTCGAAACACGCGATCATCGCCTCGAACAGGTGCATGTGCGGATTCTGCCGCCGCGGCAGCGAGACCGGCAGACCTTCGTGGACGCCGCCATGCGGCGAGCGCAGATGGCCGTCGAGGAAGCCCAGCAGCGCATCGATCTCGGCGCGAATTTGCGCGTCCTTGTCGAGCGCATAGACGGTCGCCAGCGCAAACAGGATGAAGGCGTGGTCATAGGCGTCGCGCCGCGCGTCCAGCACCGTCCCCTCCGGTGTCAGCCGGTGCACGAAACCCGGCCGGCCGTCGGGCGCCTTCGCCTTCGCCAGCAGATGCTCCAGCCCCCTGAGCGCGATGGCGCGGCCGTCCGGATACCAGCCCATCTGCGCCGCCTTGGCGTAGCAATAGATCTGGCGGGCCTGCACGAACACGCGTCGCGGCGCGGCCACGTCCGCCGTGCCGTCGCGGTGCAACCGGTCGATGAAGCCGCCCGCGGCATGGTCCCAGCCGATGGTCGACCACAACGGCATCGCCTCGTCGATCATGCGTCGCTTCAGGCGCGCGACGACGTCAGCCGTGTCGTCCGCCGCAATGATTCGCTCGTCCGCCATCGCGCTCTCTCCACGCCCCGACAATGGCCGTCTGATACCCATGCCAGCGGCGGCGTGCAACCAACCCGGAAAGATCAGCCATGACCGCCCATTACGACGCCCTCGAGACGCGCGCGCAAGCCGCGCGCGAGGCCGAGCTGTTCTCCCGCCTGCCCGACGTGCTGCGCAGCGCGATGACCGCGCCCGCCTATGCCGAGCGCCTCAAGGGCTGCGACCCCGCCACCGTGGCCTCCAGAACGGCGCTGGCGGGCCTGCCGGTGCTGCGCAAGTCGGAACTGCCGGCCCTGCACAAGGCCTCCACGCCCTTCGGCGGCTTCGTGGCGGCGGCGCCGGGGTCGTTCGCCCGGCTCTTCACCTCGCCCGGTCCGATCTTCGAGCCGGAGGGGCGGCAGACCGATCCCTGGCGCGGCGCACGGGCGCTGTTCGCGGCCGGGTTCCGGGAGGGCGACGTGGTGCTGAACACCTTCAGCTACCACCTCACCCCCGGCGGCTTCATCTTCGATTCCTCGGCACGCGCGCTCGGCTGCGCGGTGATCCCAGCCGGCCCCGGCAACACCGAACAGCAGTTCGAGCTGATCGAGGCCTACCGGCCGGTCGGCTACAGCGGCACACCGGACTTCCTGAAGATATTGCTCGATGCCGCAGCAGCCTCGGGGCGCGACGTCTCCTCGATCAAGCGCGCGCTGGTGTCGGGCGCCGCCTTCCCGCCCTCGCTCCAGGCCGAGATCAAGGCGCGCGGCATCGACGCCTATCAGGCCTTCGGCACCGCCGATCTCGGCCTCATCGCCTTCGAGACCGCGGCGCGCGACGGCATGGTCGTGAACGAGGATCTGATCATGGAGATCGTCAAGCCCGGCACCGGCGATCCGGTCACGCCGGGCGACGTCGGCGAGATCGTGGTGACCTCGCTGGACCCGCACCATCCCTGGATCCGGCTCGCGCTCGGCGACCTCACCGCGGCGCTGCCGGGCCCAAGCCCGTGCGGGCGCACCAACATGCGCATCAAGGGCTGGCTGGGCCGCGCCGACCAGACCACCAAGGTCAAGGGCATGTTCGTCCGTCCCGAGCAGGTCGCCGAGATCGGCAAGCGCCATCCGGCGCTCGGGCGCTTGCGCCTCGTCGTCACGCGCCAGGGCGAGACCGATGCGATGACGCTGAGAGTGGAAACCGGGGCGGCGAGCGAAGCGTTGCGCGAGGAGATCGCAGGCACCTTGCGCGCGGTGACGAAACTCGGCGGAAGCGTCGAACTGGTCAGCCCCGGCGCACTGCCGAACGACGGCAAGGTGATCGCGGACGAGAGATAGCGCCCGTGGCGAATGACGAAGGCCGGTCCGGCTGAGCTTGACAAGCCGCCCGAAGGCGCTCCCCTTCGCTCACCGCCCCGGCGAGGCGTATCGCGAAAGACGTGCCTTCAAATCCTTGCCGACGATGGTCTCGCCGCAAACGCTGAGATGATCGAAATCCCTGTACATCAGGCAATCGCCGTTCAGCAGATTCATCGCACCCGGCTTGATGACGTCGAAGAACGATACATAGTCGAAGTCCCTGCGCTGCAGGCCGACGGCGCCGCTCAAGTGCTTCTCAAGCGCCAGGAAGATGTCCACCGTCACGGGATTGATCGGAAACCCTTCTCGCGCAACCTTCTTCATGCCTTCAAAGTCGCCGAAATTGATCCTCGGTTCGACGAAAGGACCCAGCCAAATCGCCCTGGTGATCCCGGACATGGCTTGCAGATAAGCCATCGTCTGGGCGATCGCGTCATCGTCGAAGTGGAATTTGCCGCCAAATCTCAGCAAATCGCCAGGCTCCTCCCGACCATTTTCGTCGAGCACGAGATGGGATCCGGAGAAATGCAGGATGACCGTCCCGACGGCCTCTCGATGGGCGGCCAAGAATTCGTCGAAGCCGAGATAGGGACATTCGCGTCTCGTGTTACGCCAGGGGCGACAGCCAGGGTTGATCAGGCCAACGACGAATTTGCCATAGTTGTTCCTGAACAGAGCGTTGTAGATGTTCATCCCATGGGAATCGCCGAGCACGACGGTCCCGGGTCCGAACCTCTTCGAGCAATCGACGAGCCGGTCCCATGCGGCGGGCTCGAGCTGCGTCATCCAGAACACGCAATCGCCATCCGTGCCCATGTCGCGCGTCAGCTCGCCCCCCGTGTTGCGCACGAGCAATTGGTAGAGACGGCGGCTATCGTCGCCGCTGAAGTAAAGGCCCTGTTTCTCGAATCCATTCGTGGCGATCCCGGCGATGCCGGCGCCGGCCAGGCAGGATATTCCGAGTGAGCAAAGCCCGATCAGCGCCGGCCTTCTCAGCCATTTGCGATCTCTGGCCGGTTGTTCGACAAAGCGGTAGGTCAAGACGGCAAGCACGAGAGAAATCGCCGTCAGCGCAAACGCCACGCCGATACTGGGGCGGTCGAAGCCGTTCAATCTGGCGAAGACGAACACCGGCTGGTGCCATAGATAGGCACTGTAGCTGACGAGCCCGATTGCGACGGGAATCCGACTTCCGAGCAGCTTGCCGGTTACCGTCCGTGTGGTTGCGAATGCGACGACGAGGCAGGCTCCGAGCACGGGGGCGAGAGAGCGAAAACCGGGATATTTGAACCCGCCGTGCTCGAAGAGGCCGAAGGCAATAAGCCCGATTCCAACGAGCACCATGGTGTCGAGCACTGCGTTCGACAGCCGAGCCCGCAGCTTCGTCATGGGCCACAAAGCCAAAACAGCGCCCATGAGCAACTCCCAGAGGCGGCTTGGGATCAGATAGAAGGTGGCTTCCCTGGTCTGGGGTCCCCATTGGGCATAGCTGATGCTGGCAACCGCAATCGCGGCGAGCAGCACCCCGGCCCATCTTCGACCAAATTTCAGCGCGCCCATCAGGAGAACGGGGAAGACGAGATAGAACTGCTCTTCGACGCCGAGGCTCCACGTGTGCAACAGCGGCTTCAGCTCGGCTATCCGGTCAAAGTAGCCGCTCTGCGACCAGAAAAACACATTCGACACGAACAGGCAGACCGCGATCACGCTCTGCGAGAATTCGAGCACCTCGCGCGGAAGCATGAGCAGGACAACGAGGGGGATGCAGACCAGCACGACCACGATGAGCGCCGGCAATATTCTCCGCGCTCGTCTTTCGTAAAAGGCCGCAAACGTGAACCGGCCCTGCTCCATCTCGGGGCCGATGATGGAGGTGATCAGATAGCCGCTGATGACGAAGAATATGTCGACGCCGAGATAGCCGCCGGGAATCGCCTTGATGCCCGCATGGAAGAGGATCACCGAGAGAACGGCGATCGCTCTAAGACCATCTATTTCGGGGCGATATTCCACCTAGGCTCAGTTCGATTTCGACAGCCGATAATTGCCGAGATAGAGCACGTCCAGCCCCGAGCAGAAATAGGTGTGCAGCGCCTCCAGCGGCGCGTTCACGGTCGGCTGCTCGTTGATGTTGAGGCTGGTGTTGATCAGAACGGGCAGCGAGGTCGCTTTCGCGAACTCGCCGATCAGGCGGCTGTAGAGCGGATTGCTGTCCGCATGGACGCTCTGGATACGCGCGGTGTTGTCGACATGGACCACCGCAGGCATGGTCTCGGCAACCTTCCCGTTGACCGGAAACGTCACCACCATGAACGGCGCGTCGAACGTGTCCTCGAAATACTCGGCCTGGCGCTCGTACAGCACCGAGGGGCAGAACGGCCGGAACTCCTCGCGATATTTGATGGTGAGGTTGATGCGGTCCTTCATGCTTGCCTGGCGCGGATCGGCCAGGATCGAGCGGTTGCCGAGCGCGCGCGGACCATACTCCATCCGCCCCTGGAACCAGCCCACCGTCTTCTGCTCCGTCAGATCGGTGACGCAGCGCGACACGGGATCGTCGAGCCGTTCGAACCGCGCACCGATCTTGTCCAGCGTGTCCCTGATCGTGTCGTTGGAATATTCCGGGCCCCAATAGGCGTGGGTCAGCGGCGCGATCGCGTGGCCCGCCTCCGCGCATTTCATCATCGCGGCGCCCAGCGCCACGCCCGCGTCGTGCGGCACCGGCGGAACGTAGAGGCGCTTCACCTGCGGCTCGGCCGCGATCTCCATGTTCATCTTGCAATTCAGCCCGACGCCGCCGGCGATGCAGACATCGCCGCAGCCGGTCTCTTTGATCGCGGAACGGATCACCTCGGTGGTGACGATCTCGAGCTGCTTCTGGCCGCTCGCGGCGATATTGGTCAGCCGCTGGTCGAGCGGCTGGCCGCGCAGCCGCCGCGGGCCCAAAATCTCTTCCATCTTCTCGGTGAAGATGCGCTCCTGCCGCGTCGAGAAATCGCTGGTGAAGATCTCGGCGTCGCGCCGGCGCTTATCGAGCTCGGGATCGAGCTCGTAGTCGATGCCATTGGGACGCAGCAGCTTGGCGAACTTGTCGAGATAGTCCGGGCTGCCATAGGACGACAGGCCCATGACCTTGTACTCGTCATTGGTCATCTGGTAGCCGAGATACTGGGTCAGCATCCCGTAATAGAGACCGAGACTGTTGTGGCGGCCGAACCGCGTCAGCACGCGGAAGTCGTTGCCGCGCGCATGCGCGACGAGGCCGGAGCTGGAGTCGCCCGAAAAGTCGAAGCAGGCGACGGTCGCCTCGGAAAAACCGGACCCGTAGAACGAGCTCGCCGCGTGACAGAGGTGATGGTCGTAGAGCTCGATCTTCGGGCTGTGTCCGAACTGATACCTGAAGTATTCGGTGAGGCGCTGCGTGTAGTTTGTGTAGGTCTTCAGCGGCGAGCAGATCCAGTCGACGTCGCGCATGGTGATGCCGGCCTGCTTCAGGCAGAAGCCGATTGCGCCGCGCGGCAGCTCGCCGCGCGCATGTTTCGCCAGCGTGAAGCGCTCCTCCTCGGCCGCGGCGATCAATTCGCCGTCGCGCAGCAGCACCGCCGCACCGTCGTGGTGGCCGTGCTTGATCCCCGAGCTGATTCCGATCACATACATGTCGTGTAGACCCCTTGGGAGCCTTCTACAGAAACCGCGGCCAATGTAAATCGGCCGCGGCCACGGCGGAGGCGCTTGACGGCGGCCATTTTGGCGCGACGCCGCGGGCCCAGGAACCTTGCATCGCCCCTGCTGCTCCCGTATTACCAACCCTGCTACGATATGGCCTGGAATTGGCCCTTCCTGGACCCCAAAACGTGCTTGAACGAACCCTCGTCACCATCGCCGAGACCGAGACCATTGAGGAAGCCTTCCGGCGCCTGAATGCCAACATGCTCGGCATCCTGTTCGCGCAGGACGCGAGCGGACGAATCGTCGGTGCGGTGACCGACGGCGACATCCGCAGGCGCATGCTGACCGGCACCACGATCCAGGACCTGGTTGCGCCTTGCATCAATCGCAACTTCGTCTGGGCGAGGGCCGGCGGGCCGCGTGAGCAGATCCTCAAGCTGCTCGACCAGCGTGTGCACGTCGTGCCGATTCTCGATGGCGAGGGACGGCTGGTCGACGTGCTCAGCCGCGAGCTGTTCAACCTCTCGGAGGAGAGCGAGGTGTTCGCGCGCGCCCGCTCGCCGGTGCGGATCAGCTTCTCCGGCGGCGGCACCGATCTGACGCATTACTTCGTGGCGAATGACGGCGGCGCGGTCATCAACGCCACCATCAAGATGTACGCCCATGCGACGTTGCGGCGCCGGAGCGATGCCCGCATCAGGATCTATTCGCACGATTTCCGCCGCACGGTGGAGGCCGACGATCTCGCCGACCTCGGCACAGGCGGCGATCTCGCGCTGATCAAGTCGGTGGTGCGCCTGATCAAGCCGGCTTACGGATTCGAGCTCGAGGTCTCCGCCGACTTCCCGGTGGGTTCCGGCCTCGGCGGCTCGGCGGTGGTCTCCTCCGCCATCATCGGCTGCTTCAACGAATTCCGCAGCGATCAGTGGGACCGCCATGAGGTCGCCGAGATGGCGTTCCAGGCCGAGCGGCTGATGCTCAATATCCCCGGCGGCTGGCAGGATCAGTACGCCACCGTGTTCGGCGGCTTCAATCACATGGAGTTCTTCTCCGACCAGAACACCATCGTGCCGCTTCGTCTCGATCCCAACATCATCGCTGAGCTCGAAGAAAGCCTGGTGCTCTGCTACACCGGCTCAGGCCGCGATTCCGGGGCCATCCATCGTGACCAGAAGGCCCAGCACGAGACCAGCGACGCGGTCGCGGCAGCGGCCCGGCAGAAGGAAGTGACGCGCGATATAAGGCGGCATCTCCTGCGCGGCCAGCTCCTGGAATGCGGCCGGCTGATCGACGAAGCCTGGCACGCCAAGCGGAAGCTGAGTTCCAAGATCTCGTCGGACGAGCTCGATACGATCTACGATTTCGCCAAGCAGCACGGCGCGGTGGGCGGCAAGCTGCTGGGCGCCGGCGGCGGCGGTTATTTCATGTTCTTCGTGCGTCCGTTCGAGCGCTACCAGCTGATCGCGGCGCTGGAACAGCGCGGGCATGGCTGCTCGCGCATCATGTTCGAAGAGAATGGTCTGCGGACGTGGAAATCGCGCTTTCCCTCGCGATCCGCCTGACCCATGTGAGACGAGAATGTTGATGACTCCGCCCAAACAGATCGCCCGGGTCCGCATCGGCAACCGCCTTCTGGGCGATGGCGAGCCCTGCTACGTCATCGCCGAGATCGGCAACAACCATAATGGCGACTTCGATCGCGCCATCGCGCTGGTCGATGCCGCGGTCGCGGCCGGCGCCGACTGCGCGAAATTCCAGATGCGCAAGCTCGACGAGGTATATCGCGCATCCAGCCTCTCCGGCAAGGACGACGACCTCGCCGTCGAGTACACGCTCGATCTCCTGCGCCGCTTCGAGCTGCCCACCGATCAGCAAAAGAAGATCGCGGATTACTGCGCGGCGAAAGGCATCCAGTATCTCTGCACGCCCTGGGACGCGAACAGCGTCGCCGTGCTCGAAGGCTTTGGCGTGCAGGCCTACAAGGTCGCATCCGCCGACCTCACCAATCTGCCGCTGCTCGCCAAGCTCGCAGCCACCGGCAAGACGCTGATCGTGTCGACCGGCATGAGCACGACGGCCGAGATCAAGACCGCGGCAGAATTCCTCGACGAGCGCAATGCGGGCTACGTGCTCCTGCACTGCCAGAGCACCTATCCCGCCGCGCTCCACAACATCCATCTGCGTTTCATGGAAACGCTCCGCGAGATCCACCCCGTCGTCGGCTATTCCGGCCACGAACGCGGTATCGCCGTCTCGACGGCCGCGGTGGCCCTCGGCGCCATCGTTATCGAGCGCCACATCACCCTCGACCGCGAGATGGAAGGCCCGGACCATGCCGCGAGCCTCGAGCCCGAGGAATTCAAGGCGCTGGTCGCGGGCATCCGCGAGGTCGAGGCGGCGCGCGGCGAGAAACTCGCCGAGCGCGCGCTGAGCCAGGGCGAATTGATCAATCGCGAAAATCTCGCCAAGAGCCTGGTGGCCGCGCGCGAGCTTCCGGCCGGCACCGTGATCTCCGAAAGCGACATCGCCGTGAAGAGCCCGGGACAGGGTCTGTCGCCGCTGAAGATGCCGGCGCTGCTCGGCCGCAAGCTGTCGCGGACGATGGCAGCCGACGATTATTTCTTCCAGAGCGACATCGCCGACGGCGCGGCGAAGGCGCGGCGCTACCGCTTCGACCGGCCCTGGGGCGTACCGGTGCGCTACCACGACACCGAGCGCTTCCTGGAGATCTGCGAGCCCGACATCATCGAATTCCATCTCAGCTACAGCGACATGGAGCGCGATCCCGCAGCCTATCTCTCCGGCACCTATGATCTTGGCTTCGTGGTGCATGCGCCGGAGCTGTTTGCCGGCTCCAAGCTGATGGACCTCGCAACGCCCGACGAGGCGCTCAGGCGCTATTCGCTGGAGCAGACGCAAGCGGTGATCGACATCACCCGCGGCCTGAAGAAGTTCTTTCCCAAGACCAGGCGCCCGCCCATCGTCGCCAATATCGGCGGCTTCACCATGGACGAGCCGCTGCCGCCGGAGGAAAAGGCCGAGCGCTATCGCATCTTCGCGCAGAGCCTGAAGGAGCTCGACATGGCGGGTGTCGAGCTGACGCCGCAGACCATGGCGCCGTTCCCCTGGCATTTCGGCGGGCAGCGCCACCAGAACATCTTCATTTTCCCGGAGGAATCCGCCGCCTTCTGCGCCAAGCACGATCTGCGGATGTGCGTGGATATCTCCCACACCAAGCTCGCCGCCAACCATTTCGGCTTCGACTTTGCGCAAGGCCTGGCGCAGCTCGGTCCGCACACCGCGCATCTGCATTTCGGCGACGCCAAGGGGCTCGACGGCGAAGGCCTCCAGGTCGGCGACGGCGAGATCGATTTCGACGAGATCGGAAAGGTGCTGCGCAAGCATGCGCCGACCGCGTCGTTCATTCCCGAGATCTGGCAGGGCCACAAGAACATGGGCGAAGGCTTCTGGACCGCGCTTGAGCGTCTCGAGGGGCACATCTGATGGCGCGCAAGACGCTGGCCGTGATCGCCGCGCGCGGCGGCTCCAAGGGCATTCCGCACAAGAACCTGCTCGATCTCTGCGGCAAGCCGCTGATCGCCTGGACGGTCGAGCAGGCACGCGCGGCGCGCGGCGTCGACGTGGTGGCGGTCTCTTCCGACAGCGACGATATCCTCGCCGCGGCCGAAGCGGCCGGTGCCGTCGGCGTGCGCCGCCCCGATGACATCTCGGGCGACCTCGCCTCCTCCGAATCCGCCTGGCTGCATGCGCTCGATTCCGTCGACGCGCGCATGGGCCGATTCGACCGCGTCGTCGCGCTCCAGGCGACCTCGCCGATCCGCGAATCCGTCGACATCGAACGGGCGCTGGAGACGTTCGACCGCGAGCATCTCGACAGCCTGCTTTCGGTGTGCGAGGTCGAGGATTACTTCAACTGGCGGATCGGCGCGAGCGGCCCGGAGCCGATCAACTACGACTTTCGCAATCGCCGCATGCGGCAGCAGATCGAAAAGCGCTATCTCGAAAACGGCTCGTTCTACGTTCTCATCCCCTCACTCCTGCGCGAGCAGAGCAATCGTCTCGGCGGCAAGATCGGCTTTCACGTGATGGAGCGTCACAAGATGTTCCAGATCGACCGCCCGGAAGACGTCAAGCTCTGTGCCGCCATCATGCGCAGTTACGGTTATGCCTGACCTCAGCGCGTTCTCTCTCGCAGGAAAGATCGCGGTCGTGACCGGCGCCTCGCGCGGCATTGGCGCTGCGATTGCGACCGGCCTGCAAGACGCGGGGGCCACGGTGTTCGGCCTCAGCCGTTCCGGGACCGCGCCTCAGGGCGTGACCGCGATTGCCTGCGATCTCTCCGACGACGCGGCGATCGAGAGCGCATTCCGCACCGTGGCCGCACAAGGCGACCGCATCGACGCGCTGGTCAACGCCGCCGGCATCAGTCTTCCGGCCCAGAGCGCCGAAAGCGAGCTCGCGCGCTTTCGCGCCACGGTCGCGACCGACCTCACCGGCGTCTACGCCACCATCCTTGCCGCTCATCCGCTCTTGAAGAATGCGGGCTCCGCCGCGATCATCAACGTCACCAGCATCAATTCGGTGCGCGGCTTCCCCGGCAATCCCGGTTACGTGGCGGCCAAGGCCGGACTCGCCGGGCTGACGCGCGCGCTCGCGGCCGACTATGCGCCCGACGGCATCCGCGTCAACGCGCTCGCACCGGGATATGTGGCGACCGAGATGACGGCAGCGAGCTTCGCCGATCCTGTCATGCACGAGGCAAGGCGCCGCCACACCATGCTCGGCCGATGGGGACAGCCCGCCGACATGGTGGGCGCCGCGATCTTTCTGGCCTCGTCTGCCTCGATCTATGTGACCGGCCAGGAGATCTTTGTCGACGGCGGCTGGACCACAAAAGGCCTCGCAATCAGTTCGGACAGCAAATCGTGACTGCAACGCTGCAACGCATCGGCTTCATGCAGGGACGCCTGTCGGCTCTCGTCGACGGCAAGATCCAGGCGTTCCCGTGGAATGAATGGCGCGAGGAATTTCCCCGCGCGAAGGCGCTCGGCCTGACGCGGATGGAATGGACCATCGACCAGGAGCGGTTGCGCGAGAACCCGCTGACGACCGAGCAGGGACAGCAGGAGATACTCGCGCTGTCACGCGACAACGGCGTTCGAATCCCGAGCCTCACCGGCGACTGCTTCATGCAGGCGCCGTTCTGGAAGGTCGACGCCGTCGTGCGCGACGCGCTCGTCGCCGACCTCGATCTCCTAATCGCCGCCTGCAGCCGGATCGGCATTGAATTCGTCGTGATCCCGCTGGTCGACAACGGCAAGATCGAACGCAAGAGCGAGAGCGATACGTTGAAGCGCGTGCTGCTCGCACGCTGCGAGCAGCTTGCACGGCGGAACGTCAAGATCGTGTTCGAATCCGATCTGCCGCCGCAAGAGCTCGCCCGGTTCATGGAGGCCTTTCCGGCCGACGTCTTCGGCATCAATTACGACAGCGGCAACAGCGCCTCGCTCGGCTATGACAGCGGCGAGGAGATCGACGCTTACGCGTCGCGCATCCTCAATGTGCATGTGAAGGACCGCATTCGCGGCGGCACCACCGTGCCGCTCGGCACCGGCAACGCGGACCTCGCCAGCACCATCCGGCTGATCGAGCGGTCCGGCTACAAAGGACAATACATCCTGCAAACCGCGCGCGCCGCCGACGGCGGTCATGCCGGTGCGCTGGCGCAATATCGCGACATGACGATCGGCTGGATCGAGGACGCCGCACGATGAAGCTCGAGCTGAACGATCGCGTCGCCCTCGTCACCGGCGCCAGCCGCGGGATCGGGCTTGCGATCGCGACGTCGCTCGCCGCGGAAGGTGCCAAGGTCGCGCTCGCTGCGCGTGGCGCCGATGCGCTGAATGCCGCGCGTGCGGCCATTGGCGGCAGCGCATCCGTCCATGTCGCCGACGCGACCGATCCCAATGCTGCGAAAGCGCTGGTCGAGAATGTCGAGAAGCAATGGGGCCAGCTCGATATCCTGGTCTGCAACGTCGGCAGCGGTGCATCCGTGCCGCCGGGGAAGGAAACCGCGGCCGAGTGGTTGCGGGTCATGGACCTCAATCTTTTTGCGACGACCAATATCATCGAGGCCGCGCGCCCATTGATGGCGCGCGGCAGCGGTGACCGCGCCATCGTCTGCATCTCCTCGATTGCAGGCATGGCGGCGCTTGGCGCGCCCGTCACTTACTACGCCGCGAAAGCCGCGCTGAATGCGACCGTGCGCGGTCTGGCGCGCCCGCTGGCGCTCGAAGGCATTCGCATCAACGCGGTTGCGCCGGGCAATATCCTGGCCGCAGACGGCACCTGGGCGCGCAAGCTCGCGGAGAACAGCGCTGCGGTCGAGGAAATGCTTGTGCGGGAGGTGGCGCTGCGCCGGCTGGGCAAGCCGGAAGAGGTCGCCGACCTCGTCGCCTTCCTCGCCTCGCCTCGCGCGGCGTTCATCACCGGCAGCGTCATGGTCGCGGACGGCGGCCAGCTCAGAAGCTGAACAGGAGCCTTCGATGGCAAACCCCTCCTCCCGCTATGACCTGACCGGCCGCACCGCTCTCGTGACCGGTGCCGGCGGTCTGCTCGGGCGGCAGCATGTCGCCGCGCTCTCCGAGGCGGGCGCGCGCGTCGTCGTCACCGACGTCGGGCTTGCGCAAGCCGAAGCGGCTGTCGCCGCACTCGGGCAAAACGCACCGTCCGCCGATCTGGTCGCGATCGCGATCGACGTTACCTCGCAGGATTCGGTGCGCGCCGCGAACGAGCAGCTTGCCGGCCGCGGCATCACCGTCGACATCCTCGTCAACAACGCCGCCATCGATCCGAAGGTGACGTCGAGCCCCGGCGTCATGCACTCCTCGCGCTTCGAAGCGTTTCCGGTGCCGCAATGGCAGACCGAGATCGCCGTGGGTCTGACCGGTGCGATGCTGTGCGCGCAGGAGTTCGGCGGCCAGATGGCCAAACGCGGTCGGGGCGTGATCCTCAATATCGCCTCCGATCTCGGCGTGATCGCGCCGGACCAGCGGCTCTACCGGCAGCCGCTGGTGACGCGCGAAGAGGAACAGCCGGTGAAGCCCGTGACCTACTCCGTGATCAAGCACGGCCTGATCGGACTGACGAAATACCTGGCGACCTACTGGGCCGATCACGGCGTGCGCGTCAACGCGATCTCGCCCGGCGGCGTCTTCAACAACCAGGATCCCGCCTTCGTGGAGCGACTGACGCGCCTGATCCCGATGGGCCGCATGGCCGATGTCGACGAATACCGCGCGGCCGTGCAGTTCCTCTGCTCGGATGCATCGAGCTACATGACCGGACAGAACCTGGTGATGGACGGCGGCAGAAGCGTCTGGTAGCCACGTCAGACCCGAGCAGAAATCGGGTCGCGGCGGACGATCGTCTTGGCGATGCCATCGCTGGTCCGCGATCAATTGGCATCATCATCGAGGCGGCTTGCCCTTGCCTCGTTGACGTTCTCACGTAAGATCATTCGACGCTTCAAATTTGCGAGCCAAGTGGATTATCGCCCCGAAATTGATGGCCTTAGAGCCATCGCCGTTCTCTCGGTTATCCTCTTCCACGCGGGATTGAATGCGATTCCCGGCGGCTATCTCGGCGTCGACATCTTCTTCGTCATCAGTGGCTATCTGATAACCTCCATCATCAGCACCGAGTTGGAATCGGGCAAATTCACATTCGCAGCCTTTTACGAGAGGCGGGCGCGAAGAATACTGCCAGTACTCATTGTCGTTGTACTGGTCTGCGTTCCCTTCGTTCTCATCTTCATGCTTCCACGCGAGGTGCTGGAATTCTCGAAGAGCGTCATCGCCGTGTGCGTGTTCGCGTCGAATGTGTTTTTCTGGGCGCAGAGTGGCTACTTTGACAGAGCGGCCGAACTGAAGCCGCTGTTGCATACGTGGAGCCTTGGTGTCGAAGAGCAGTTCTACCTGGTTTTCCCCGTCCTCCTGATGCTCGCCCTGCGATTTGGTCGCAAGCGAGCCGGCGTACTGTTTGCCGCGATTGCAGTCGCAAGCATCGCCTATGCCCAATGGGGCCCCCAGACCAAGGAGGCCACCTTCTATTTGATACCAAGCCGGCTCTGGGAGTTGCTCGCTGGCACCCTATTGGCGCTATGGCCGGCGACGAAGTTGAGGGCCGAACTGCCGGATTCGGCGCTCGACATTTTCGTTCTGATCGGAATCGGACTCATCGGCTATGGCCTGCTGGACCACGGCGAAATCCGATACCCTGGTTTCCGCGCTCTACCGCCCGTGCTTGGCGCTTGCCTTGTCATCGCATTCGCAAGCGCACGGACGCGGACCGGAAAGCTCCTCGGAAGTCGAATTCCCGTATCGATCGGCCTCATCAGCTACGGCGCCTATCTATGGCACCAGCCGGTATTCGTTTTCGCCAGATTGAACGGCTTCGACCGGCCGAACGTTGGCGTGGCATTCGCGCTGACGGCGATTTCTCTCGTGCTGGCCGCCTTGACCTATCGCTTTGTCGAGCAGCCGGCCAGAGACCGCAAGTGGTTGGGAAGGCCGGCCCTGATTGCGCTTTGCTCGCTCGCGATGGGTTGTCTGGCCAGTACCAGCATCGTTGCGATCGCCACCAACGGATTCGAAAAGCAAGGCCTTTACTTCAGCAGCGACGATACCCGCCGTCTCTATGAATTGCTCGAGCGCAACACGGGCGGCGACTTCATGCGCGACATGGGCTCGGACGGCGATTGCGTGTTCTGGACGAACCAGTTCGAGCCTGCCGTATGGGGCCGGCTCATCGATTGCTCGAAAAGGTTCGGACCCGCGACCGTTGTTCTCGGGGATTCCCACGCGATGAACATCTACAATGCACTGTTCAGGAACAACTACGGCAAATTCGTCGTTGGCTTGGTCGGCCCGGGATGTCGGCCCTGGGCCAGGATTCCGGAATGTCCCTATATTGGCTTCGACAATTTCAGGGACGCTCATCGAGAGGTCGTGGGGACGGTCATCTTGCATTTCTCCGGATCTCACCTCGTGGTCGACGAACATGACCGGCAGGAGCCTGCCGATGTGCTGAGATTTGGAGGCAAGTACCACTTCAACGAACGCCCGATCGCCATGACGATCGATTACCTGCAAGCCATGTCGAAAATGRCCAGGACAATCTGGCTCGGTCCTTTTGTCGAATCGAGAATGGACTTCCGCGACCTCGAAAACATGAAACGGGTTGCGCGCGCAGGATTTCATCTCAATCCTCCGACGGTGGACATCTTTTCCGCGCTCGACAAGCACCTTCGCGGCAAAATTGGCCTGCAACCCAGGGACTTCCGGTTCATATCGTTCTCCGATGTCATCAACCAGGATGCAATCGGCCTGCTGAACGGCGATTGCCTGATGTACAGGGATTCCGATCATCTCAGCGTCTGCGGGGAAAGCATCATCGGAAAAGACCTGAAGGCGCTTCTTCCGAGATACACGTCCGTGGGCCGGTGATCGCGAGCGACCTCTAACGCATCAATTTTTGAACCGGACCGCCCGCTTTGGCGGGGCGCAATCCGGGCCCGGTCTCAGCCGCTGCCGGCTTGCGCATCGCGCTCGCCTTCCAGCAGCTTTCCAAGCGCTTCACTGGCCACGAAGGCGAGCCCACCCAGCGCAGGTATGATCAGTCGCGTCTCGGAAAAATCGGCGATGAAAAAGACGAGCCCCACATGGATCAAGCAGGCCGGAACGACCACGGCGATCGTCCGGCTCAGCGCAAACGTCCTCACGACAATGATTGCGAGCACGGGACTGGCGATGGCCACCACAAGCTTCATGGTTTGAAGATTGACGACGAGCTTGCTGAAATCGCCATTCGTGACCAGGAATGACCTGAAATCGGTTCCGGGATGCATCCAGATAAGCATCTTCGGCACTGCCACCGAAAGGCCGACCAGCGCGGCGAACACGGCCCATTCCTTCGGTGTCGGCCATCGCCGCTCGAAAGCTGCGAGGCCCAGAAGCGAGAACGCCGACGCGAACACGACGTCGGTACGCCCGAAACTGATGATCAGTCCGGAAATGATCGCGGCGGGATATCGCCGCGATGCCAGCAGAAAGAGCTGCCAGAACAACCCGCCCGCGATAAAGACGGGGGCCATGCGTCCCGGGTAGATTGCGATCTGCGTATAGAACGCAAAGGTCAGCAGGCAGAGCCACGTCGCAGTCGGCGACAGAAGCAGCGTCGCCAGCGCAAACACGGCAAGAAACGACAGAGAATCGAACAGGTAGTTCGCGACGATGTGGGTGTGGAACGTCGAACCCCCGTTGGTGCGGTCGTCGCCGAGGATCTGGACGTAGGCCTCGGTGATCTTTGCCAGCAACGGCCGCATGACGCCTTCCACAGCGTCCATATGGGCAAACTCGCGCTCGTGATCGAGGCTGAACTGCAGCTGCTCGCGCAGCAGGTTGGCCTCGTGCGCGGTGATCGACAGCGCGAGACAACAACTCACGAGCAGTCCCAGCGTGACCGGATTGAAGAAGCTCCTTCGGACCTTGAACAGGAGCACGAGCGGAACGAGCGCGACGACCACGTAGAAGGCAATTCCGACGTACCGCAGCACGCCCGGGAGATACCTGTCGGATAAATTCACCCACCACCAGGCGATGACCAGAACGTTCGAGATGGCCCAGAACCCCAGCACGAGGCCGAGGGATGGAGTCTTCATATGCTCGTCAAACTTCAGCAAGCGGCCAAGCCCGCCGGACCATGACAGCATTCCCCCGTGCTCCGACAATCGATGTCCTCAATTAATGCTGCAAAATGCCGGCGAGATTCATGTGCGCAGGGCGCGAATGCTCGATACCCAGCAGCGTCCGCCGGTTGTCGTTCGTGCGTTGCAGGTGCAGGCTCGCCAGCGTGACACCGGTGCAGGTGGTGACCGTGGTTCCGCGGCCGCCGAACGGCTTGAGGAAATCGAACACGCGGCTGCCGAACATGTCGACGACCGACATCTCGCGCGCCCCGAGCGGCGGAATCACGCCGAAGTCGCCCTCGATCTGCTCGCCGTCCTCGCGGATCAGCTTCGACGTCGGATGGGCGGCATGAGCGTATTCGGGATCGGAGGAGTGGTTGATCAGCATCAGGCTACTGACGATGTCCTGGTTCGCAATGATCTTCGGATTGATCCCGGTGAACCCGACATGTGCCTTGAGCCTGCCCTCGTTCAGCGGCCGGGCGAATGCGCCGGTGCGGTAGATCGCGACATTGTCCTGGTCGACATAGGTCATCGAATAGCTGGCGGGGGAAGAGCGAAAGCCGTCCATGCGTCCGCGCGACATCACGGCAACAACGAGATAGTCGTCCTGCGGCAGCCCGAGCGAGGCGAAAAGACGCGACAGCTCGATCTCGACGGAGGCGCCAGGCGCATAATTTTCCGGAAACTCGTAGGTCGCCCGGTAGTCGCCGTCGCGCGACAGGATATGCAGCCTGAACCTGAGCTTCTTGCTGAAGCCCGAGGCGACCAGGCTGGCGAGCTCGGGAACGAGATCCTTGACCGTTTCGCGAAAGTTCTTGCGCAGGCTGCCGGCGACGAGGCTGCGGAGATATCTGACGTCGAGCGGGCGGTACCATGCCGGAATCGAGAAGCCCATCCGGTTCTCAATTCCCGAAAACGTCGGGAACGTGAATCGGGGCTCGTAAGGCTTCCACGGAGTTGACGAGAAACGTGCCACGGACACCGCCCCTAGAAATGATGCAGGCTGAATTTGCCGTTCGCAAATTCATAGTAGCTGAACGGGCTCGCGATGTTGGTGCCCTTGAACTCGAGGGCGAAACCTTCGGCTTGGCCGATCAGCCGCTCGGCGTCGGGGAACAGGTCAAGCGTGCCAATGCGGACCGCCCCCATTGGCGAAATCTCCGGCAGCGCGCGTTCATCGAGGGCCCTGCCGTCCAACGCCATGAGTCGTGCCGTCCCAACCGACGCGCCTTCGGATGCCATGCAGGAGTTCACCAGCACCACGCCGGACTCTCTGAGCAAGCGTGTGAGATATGATTGCATCCAGGCGGAGGTCGGAAACGGGGCCGCGGCAACTGGCTCGCGCTCGTGCGACAGCGTGATCGCTCCATGCGGCGAATAGTATTGCGCGTAGTAGCCGGTCGTCACCTTGCGTCCCGGGCGAAGCTTGGTCTCCTGCTTCGGAATCAGCGCCATCGCCACCGTCCCCGAAATCCGTGGACACAGCTCCGAGGTCAGCAATTGCAGCTGTCCATTGCGGCCGAGCTCCCTGTGGAAATATCCTGCCGGCCTGCCCGCGCCGTCGAACAGCCAGACATGGGCATCCGCATCCGGATGGTCCTTGAGGAAAACGGAGAAATAGTTGAAGGCACAAACTTCCGTCGTGACGGTTTCGTCGTTGCGCAGGTAGAGCACGGCGGGGGGATAGCCCCTTGCGACAGCCTCGCCAATCTGCAATTCACCGGACATTCGACAAGACTCAGCGGGAGAGCAAGGGAAGATCGGCGCAGACCGAACCGGCGAATTTCCATAGATCATACGCGATGTTCTTGCCCGCATGCTAAAACGTCGCTGTAATACAAGGGCTTATTTACGCTCAGCCGATAGCGGAATCAACCTGGAATGGCACCGCGTCGAGCAATTCGAAATCGACGGCTAGCCCCGAACACGATCGTCATGCTCCCGTCTCTTGCGGCTGCGTGGCAGCATCGACACTCCGCTCGGGCTCTGCTCCTCGTACGGCCGCGGGGCTCCGTTCGCGATCATTGTCGCACTCGGCAATTGTCAGTTTCGCATAGGCCGGCCGGCCCCGCGCGCGGATGGCGCCAACTCGATCATCTTGTGGATTGTCGTTGCCGATCGCTCGCGATCCTGCCTGTCCCAGGAACCTTGCATTGCCCCTGCGGCTCCCGTATGACCGAATCCGGCCACGTGACTTGGTACTTGCCTGAACAGCCGGAAGATCGGCCTTTCCTGGACCTACACCGTGCTTCAACGACCGCTCGTCAGCATCAGTCCAATCACGACGTCCATTCCACCAAGGAACCGCTGACGTGCGCTGGCAAACAAAGGCGCGAGCGTTCTCGGTGCTGTCGCATATCCCCTTGGGCGAAGACATCCACTACGCCCTGCAGCGCTATGTCACACGACGGCTGCCGCGGCCCGAGAAGCAGGTCAGATCCATCTACACTCTTGCGCAGCGGCTGCTCGACGTCCACGAGAAGTACAGTCTCCGGCCGCTGCGGGATTCGACCTGCTTCGAGTTCGGCGCCGGGCGCGACCTGATCATTCCGCTGGCCTTCAGCGCGCACGGGGCCCGGCGGTTCATCACTGTCGACATCGAGCGCCTGGCCAAACTGGAGTTGATCCGCTCCAACGCCGCCATCATTTCTCGGGTCAGTGGCAACAGCCACCCCGATATGAATTCCCTGGAGGATCTCGAACGTTCGTGGCGGATCGAGTATCGCGCACCGGCCGATGCCCGGACGACGGGCCTGCCGGCCGGTTCGATCGACTGCGCGGTCTCCGTCGAAACGCTCGAGCACATTCCCAAGGGCGACATCGCGGCGATCTTGAAGGAACTGCGACGGATCATGCGTCCTGACGGACTGGTTCTCATGCAAATCGACTATGGCGACCACTTCAAGGGCTTCGATCCCTCCATCAGTTCGTTCAACTTCCTGACTTATTCCGAGGAGGATTGGGCGCCTTTCCAGTCGCGCTTCCAATACGTCAATCGTTTGCGTCACAGCGAGTATCTGCAGCTCTTTAGAGAGGCCGGGTTTGAGCTACTCAGCGATCAACCCGACCGCCGGACACCGGAGCAGCATATCCTGGAACGACTGGCACCATGCTTCAGAGGCTTCTCCGAAGAGGATCTGTTCACGCTCGGCTCCCTGATCGTTGGCCGCCCGGCCGACCTGTCAAAAGGAAATTGAAGATCGCCAGTTCCCGGCTGCTTGGCCGACGCCCCCGATAGAGATCGCGCAATGTGGACGACCACATTTGTCCTGACGTTCCTGTTCTTCCTGATCCAGCTCGGCACCGGGTTTTCGATTCTGGCCATTGCGCCGGCGAAGCTGGTCGACATGTGGCGGCTCACAAAGAGCCAGTTCATCGTTCTCGGATTTACCGTCGGCGCCTCCGCAACTGGCATTCTGCTCGGACTGCTATCGCTCTTCATAAGCGGCATATGGCTTCAATTCGCAATTATGGTAGCCGTATCCTGCTYCGGATTTGCCTGGTCGTGGCCCAACTGGCGCCCGGACGTCGGTGAGAGGCGTGCAGCAGCCGCCTGGTGCATCCTGTCGCTGCCGATTGCGCTCATGACCTGGTGGTGGACTTTCGGCGCATTTTCCAGCTTTCCCTACGGGGACATCGGCGCCGACGTTCACTGGATGAAGACGGCGCAAGAGTACGCCGATAGCGGCGTCATCAATCCCTATGCGGCTCAATCCTATGTCGATCTTCGTTCGGCGCTCGCAGGCGCTCTCGCCGGAACGCTCGGCCTGGACCTCCTGAGATTCAGCTGGACGTATCGCTTCTTCTCGGTCCTGTTCTTCCTGTTGGCTTTCTACGCCTTCGTGCAGGGCATTTTTGTCGATTCGCTTCGGAAGTGGATTGCCTTCTTCTTCGCCGCGACCGGCAATGCCGTCGTCTTGATGACGAACGGCAGCCTGGCCGTCGTCAGCAGTGTCGTCTTTCTCGGCGTGCTGATGGGCAATGCGGACCGGAAAGCGAACGGTCTGTCGATGGGATCGGCTGTGCTGCTGACCGCGGGCGCTGGCGCAACGCTCCTGCTCGTTTTCGCCGTCAACAACAATACGTTCACGCTTGCGTTGCTTATGGCCGGGCTATTGGTCCTCAGGATTCCGAGCATCCCCGATAGATATGCAGGGATCTCCTTTCTTGGTTGCATCTGGCCGGCGACGCTGCTGCTTGCACACCGCGGATCCTATCTGTTCGTTCCAACGGTAATGGCGGGCTGGCTTCTCTACCTCGCCATCATGCAGATGGTATCCGTGTGGCCGTCGCGCAGCATCGCGACCCTGCGACTTCTGTCCTTGGCATTGCCCTCGGTCATTGCCGGAATTGTCGTCTGCGTCGCAGGAATGCGCTTCGGCTACATCCCATCCATGAGCGCCAACGAGACGTTCTCCTCGATCACCGGACTGATCCTGGACAGAAAGATCGAGGGCGGCGAGGAGCTATTCCTGGGCGCCGGACCACAGGTCGCCGTGATCGAGCTTGGCCGGGCAATCGGCCCACTTTTCTCCATCTGCATCGCGCTGGGCGTTGCATGGTGGTGGATGACCCGACCGGTCTTTCGCGATCCATCGGGTGCAATCAAAACTCCGACCGAAAGCTTCCTGGTACTCGTGTGGTCCTGGATTGCCGGCTGCGGTCTGAGCCTGGCCGTACTGTCAGGCTTCCCGTTCCTCTACCGCGCCAGCGCAATCATCCTGGCGCTGTTCACGATCACGGCGACCGAGACATTCTGTCAGTTGCTCATCGATCCCTTTCCTTCCTCCCCGCGTCGGCGGGCCCTGGTCGCGACCGCGGTTGCCCTGCTTGCGGCCATTCTCGTGGTTACGATCTACGCGTTTGCCTGGCGGACCGACCTGCCCTTTGCTGGTTACCAGGCGTTCCTCCGGCCGACGGAATTCGCGGGCGTCGTGCTGTTGATGGCCCTCGCGTTGTTGACCTTGGCCGGATCGAGACCGATCYACATTTGCGCTCTCGTGGGCGTCATGGGGTTGGGCGTTGCCGTCGACAGGGCCGGCCTGTCCGGCATGACCAGGAGCTACAGCTACGGCGCGCTTCCGGACAGCGCGACGGTCGTTTCCCACTACAACGCCGACGATCTTGAAGTCGCCCGCTGGCTCCACGACAATCTGCGAAAAGGGATCATTCTCTCCGACCCGTATACGTTGGGCATGATCCAGGCGATCACCGGCGCTCCGGCCGCCTATCTGTTCTCCAATCTGGATACTGTGAACGGAGCGGTCGCGAAGCGGTCAAAATCGGTCCTGCACGCAATCCTCCAGCCGGCCGAGGCAGGCAGCAGGCTTGAAAGCGCTTGCGGCTTGATCATGCCCCTGGTGGGGGCGATCAATTCGGAGACCTACTTCCAGATGCGAAGGACCGATGCGTTGAGCGGATTCATGCGAGCCGTCCGCAGCCCAACGTCGCAGGAATCGGCCGGGGAGCCCTCCGACGCGACTGGGGCTGCAATCCCGGAAGTGACGAATGAGGAAGCCAGGTCCACGATCGAGAACATTCTGGAGACGGGTGAGAATGCCTGGAACCTGGTCGCGATCATCACGCCCCGGACGATCGAGTGGACACATCTGGCGGCCGACCAGCGTCTCAGCTATTTCCCTCCGATGGAGCCGATGGAGCCCGCCACCGTCGACGCGCTTCGCGCGAGCCCGTTTCCGGTGCTGTTTGCCAACAAGCAAACGGTGGTGGTTCGCATTCCCTGTACGCGCTGACAAGAAAAGGGGACGGAAATTGACGCTCGCATTGTTCCGGATCGGGGTTAGGATCCCCGGTCCAAGCTGTGAAACTGGCACCTCATGCTGAGACAGGCTGTCATCCTCGTCGGAGGCCTCGGCACGCGGCTCGGCGATCGCACCAAGCTGGTTCCGAAGCCGATGCTGGACATCGGCGGGCGGCCGTTTCTCGACACGCTGATTGATGAACTCATCCGCTATGACGTCTTCGACGAGATTCTGATGCTTGCCGGCCACAAGGCCGAACTGGTCGAGGCGCATTATGCCGGTGTGACCAGGGGCCGGGCGAAGATCGTGGTGTCCCGTGAGACGGAGCCGCTCGGCACCGGCGGTGCGCTGGTTCACGCAGCCCATCTCCTGCACGAGCGTTTCCTGCTGCTCAACGGCGATTCCCTGTTCGACTTCAACCTGCTCGACCTGATCGCGCGTGCAGGCGCCGGCGGCGTCCACATGGCGCTGCGCGCCGGGGTCGAAGGCGACCGCTACGGGCGTGTCGTCATGGATGGAGACGTGGTGCACGCATTCGTCGCCCCTGGTGCGGGCGCGACGGGACCGGTGAATGCCGGTGTGTACGTTGTCGACAAGTCCGTCATCGCCAGCATCAGCCGGCTTCCTGCTTCGCTGGAGCAGGACGTATTCCCCGGCCTCGCCAGCAGTGGCGCGCTGCGCGGCACAGCCTATCGCGGCTATTTCATCGACATCGGCATCCCCGATGACTTCGCGCGCGCCGATCGCGAATTGCGGGAGAAGCTGCGGCGTCCCGCCGTGTTTTTCGACCGCGACGGCGTGCTCAATCATGATTCAGGATACACTTTCGAGACGCACAAGCTCGAATGGATCGAGGGCGCGCGCGAGGCCGTGAAGGCGATCAACGACGCCGGCTATTTCGCTTTCGTCATCACCAACCAGTCCGGCGTCGCGCGCGGTTATTACGAGGAGCATCACGTCGTCGCCTTGCACCGCTGGATGGCGGACCAGATGGCACGGACCGGCGCGCATATCGACGCCTTCGAATATTGCCCCGACCACCCCGACGGCACGGTCGCGCGCTATTGCCGCACGAGCGACCGGCGCAAGCCGGCGCCGGGTATGATCACCGACCTTGCGCAGCGTTTTCCGGTCGACATGACGCGCAGCATGGTGATCGGAGACAAGCCGAGCGACATGGAGGCAGCGCAGGCCGCAGGCGTTGCGGGCCACTTGTTCGAAGGCGGGAATCTGGAGGCATTCGTGAAACAACGGCTGGGCCCGGCCGGAAAAGTCTAGGCCCACGTCACGAAAACTGCTGAATCGCCCGGCATTTGGCCAATGTCCGAGGCCGCTCTGTTGCACGCAACCGCCAGTGTGCTATAGCGCCATCCTGTTGCGAATACTGGCTTAATCGCCTTCTGGGGTCCGGCATGGAAGATCTGAAGGACGCCCGCGTCCTCGTCACCGGCAGCGACGGCTTCATCGGCTCGCATGTCGTCGAGGAACTGGTGAAGGCCGGCGCTCGCGTCAAGGCGGTCGTCTACTACAACTCCTTCAACTCCTGGGGCTGGCTGGACACGGTACCCGCCGACATCATGAAGTCGGTGGAGGTGGTGGCCGGCGACATCCGCGATCCGCATTTCATGATCGCGGCCGCCAACGGCTGCACCGACGTGCTGCACCTGGCGGCGCTGATCGCGATTCCCTTCTCTTATGTCGCGCCCGATTCCTACGTCGAGACCAATGTGCGCGGCACGGTGAACGTGCTTCAGGCGGCACGCATGGCCGGCGTGCGGCGCTTCGTGCAGACCTCGACCAGCGAGGTCTACGGCACGGCGCAGACAGTTCCGATCAAGGAGAGCCATCCGCTGGTCGGACAGTCCCCCTACTCGGCCTCGAAGATCGCCTCCGACCAGATGGCGCTGTCGTTCCACGCATCGTTCGACATGCCTGTCGTCGTCATCAGGCCGTTCAACACCTACGGCCCGCGGCAGTCGGCGCGCGCGGTGATCCCGACGATCATCAGCCAGATCGCAACCGGCAAGCGGACGATCCGCCTTGGCGCCGTCAGCCCGACGCGCGATTTCTCGTTCGTCACCGACACCGCACGTGGCCTGATCGCGGGCCTCACCGCGCCCGCGGAGCAGGTCGTCGGCCAGACCATCAATCTCGGCAGCGGCTTTGAGATCTCGGTCGGCGCGACCGCGCAGATGATCGCCGATGTCATGGGGACGGCGATTGAGATCGAGACCGACGAAGCGCGCTTGCGTCCCGCCAACAGCGAGGTCGAGCGGCTCTGGGCCGATAACTCGAAGGCTCGCCAGCAGCTCGGCTGGAGCCCGGAGTTCGGCGGCGTCGAAGGCATGCGGCGTGGCATGGTCGAGACCGTGAACTGGTTCACCAATCCCACAAACCTCAGCCGCTACAAGGCTGATGTCTACAATGTCTGAGGAGATGGTGGACAATCCCGTGACCAGATCAGACTTCGAGCCGAAGACGATCGTCGATGCCGTGCGGCGCGCGGTGGGAACGCCGAACGGAATCCTCGGCCTGCACGAACCGGTGTTTGCCGGCAACGAGATCGCCTACCTCGAGGAATGCATCAAGAGCACCTTCGTCTCCTCGGTCGGCCCGTTCGTCGACCGGTTCGAGCGCATGCTGGAGGAGGTCACTGGAGCCAAACGCGCGGTCGCGGTCGTCAACGGCACGGCAGCGCTGCATGCCTGCTTCCGCCTCGCCGGCGTCGAGCCGGGCGACGAGGTGATTTCGCCGGCCCTGACCTTCATCGCGACGACGAACGCGATCGCCTATTGCGGCGCGACGCCGCATTTCGTTGACAGCTCGCTCGAAACGCTCGGCATGGACGCGCGCGCGCTCGCGGTGCGGCTCGATGCGATCGCGGAGAAGACGGCAACGGGCACCATCAACCGCGAAACCGGCCGGCGCATCGCCGCGATCGCCCCGATGCACACGTTCGGCCACCCCGTAGATCTGGACGCGATCGCCGCACTTGCCGACGAATGGGACATCGCGCTGGTCGAAGACGCAGCGGAATCGCTCGGCTCGACCTACAAGGGCCATGCGGTCGGGTCCCGGGCGCGCCTTGCCGCGCTCAGCTTCAATGGCAACAAGATCGTCACCACAGGGGGCGGTGGCGCGATCCTTACCAATGACGAAGAGCTCGGACGCCGCGCCAAGCACCTGACCACGACGGCGAAGCTGCCGCACAAATGGGCCTTCATCCACGACGAGGTCGGCTTCAACTATCGCTTGCCGAACCTGAACGCCGCGCTCGGTTGCGCGCAGCTCGAACAGCTCGACGGGTTCCTCACAAGCAAGCGCAAGGTCGCTGCGGCCTATCAGCGCGCCTTTGCGGACATTCCCGGCGTCCATTTCGCGCGCGAGCCGAAGGACACGACGAGCAATTACTGGCTGAACGCGATCCTGCTCGACGAAACCCATGCCGACCGGCGCGACGACTTGCTCGCCGCGCTCAACGACGCCGGCTTCGGCGCGCGTCCGGTCTGGACCTTGATGCACAAGCTGCCGATGTTCGCCCAAAGCCCGCGCGGCGACCTTGCGACCGCCGAATCGATCGAGCGGCGGCTGATCAACCTGCCCAGCAGCGCCAGCATCAGGGTCAGCGATGAATAATGCCGCGCGCAAGATTTGCTTTGTTACCGGCAGCCGCGCCGACTTCGGCCTGCTGGTCTGGCCGATGCGCGCGATCCGCCAGACGCCTGGCCTGAAGCTTCAGCTCGTCGCCACCGGCATGCATTTCGCGCCGGAGTTCGGCTACACTTTCGACGCCATCCGCGACGAGGGTTTTGAGGTCGACGAGTGCGTCGAGACGCTGCTCAGCAGCGACACCGGCGTCGGCGTCGCGAAATCGGTCGGGCTCGGCGTGATCGGCTTTGCCGATGCCTTCGCGCGGCTGCAACCGGATCTCGTGGTCGTGCTCGGCGACCGCTTCGAGATGTTTGCGGCAGCCCAGGCCGCGATGTTCATGCGACTGCCGATGGCGCATCTGTTCGGTGGCGACGTGACCGAGGGCGCGGTCGACGAATCCACGCGCCACGCCATCAGCAAGATGTCGCATCTGCATTTCACCAGCAATCAGGGCTCGACGCAGCGCCTGACCCAGCTCGGCGAGCATCCGTCCCGCATTCACACCATCGGCTCGGTCGGCATCGACGCCATCAAGCATCTCGATCTGATGGACCGCGACAGCCTTGGCCGCGCGGTTGGGATGCCGCTCGGCGAACGCAATGCGCTCGTCACCTTCCACCCGGTCACGGTCGAGGCCGGCCGCTCGATGGCCGAGCTGGACGAGCTGTTCGCGGCCCTGTCGGCGCTCGATCCGGCCTTCGGTCTGGTCTTCACGCTCGCCAATGCCGATGCCGAGGGCCGTGCGCTGAACGGCCGGATCGAAGCCTTTGCGGCGACCCGGCCGAACACGATCGCAGTCGCCTCGCTCGGCCAGCTCCGCTATCTCAGCCTGATGAGCCAGGTCGATGTGGTGATCGGCAACTCCTCGAGCGGCATCCTCGAAGCGCCGTCATTCGGCGTTCCCACGGTCGACATCGGCGATCGTCAGAAGGGACGCGAGCGCGCGGCCTCGGTGTTTCACGCGGCGCCCGAGCGCGGCGCGATCACCGCCGCCATGTCGCAAGCGCTCCAGCGCGGCCGGCAGGCCACCGTCAACCCTTACGGCGACGGCGAATCCAGCCGGCGATTTGCCGACATCATCGCCGGCATCCCCGATTTCAGGCCGCTTCTCGCAAAGGGCTTTTACGAGCTTCCGGCAAGTGGAGCGCTGACATGACGACGAATACGCTGATCATCGCGGAAGCCGGCGTCAATCATGACGGCAGCCTGGAGAAGGCGCTGGCGCTGGTCGATGCGGCCGCCGAGGCGGGCGCCGACATCGTCAAGTTCCAGACCTTCAATGCGAAGGCGCTGGCGGGCGGCGCGGCGAAGAAGGCAGACTACCAGCAACGCACCACGGACGCCGCCGAGAGCCAGCTTGCCATGCTGGAACGGCTCGAACTGCCGCAAGCCGCGCATCACACCCTGATTGCGCGCGCCGAGCAGCGGGGCATCGAGTTCCTGTCGACACCGTTTGACGACGCCTCGCTCGCCTTTCTGCGGTCGCTGAAGCTGGCGCGCGTCAAGATCGGATCGGGGGACCTTACCAATGCGCCGTTGCTGCATGCGGCGGCGCGGTCCGGCGCCACGCTGATCCTGTCGACCGGCATGGCGACGCTCGGCGAGATCGAGGAAGCGCTTGGCGTACTGGCTCATGGCTACGGCCAGCGCAACGATCCGGCCAGCATTGCCTCCTTCCGCGCGGCATGGCGCGATCCGGAGGCACGCGCGGCGCTGACGCGGCACGTCAGCCTGCTCCATTGCACCACCGAATATCCCTGTCCGACCGGCGACGTGAACCTCGCCGCAATGGCGACCATGCGATCCGCGTTCCAGCTTCCAGTCGGCTATTCCGATCACACTGACGGTTTCGAGATTTCGGTGGCCGCGGTTGCGCTCGGCGCCACGACAATCGAAAAGCACCTGACGCTCGACCGCAAAGCGCCCGGTCCCGACCACGCCGCCTCGCTCGAGCCGGACGACTTCAAGCAGATGGTTGCGGCCATCCGCAACGTGGAACGTGCGCTCGGCGACGGCGTGAAGGCGCCGAAAGAATCCGAGATCAGGAACGTGCCGGTCGCGCGCAAGAGCATCGTGGCGGCGCGGGCGCTGAAGGCCGGCGAGACCATCGGCCCGGCCGACATCACCGCCAAGCGGCCCGGCGCGGGCCGGCCGCCGATCGACTACTGGTCGCTGATCGGAACGGCGGCGCCACGGGCGCTCGAACCGGACGATCCACTCTAGCTCTGTGGCCGTGCCGGAATTCCGCGCAGCATGGACCCTTGCGGGCATGAGGCGGTGACGACGGAGCCCATCGCGACGAGCGTCTCGCTGCCGATGGAAATATGATCCCTGATCCGGCTACCGAGACCAATAAAGCAATCGTCGCCGATCTGCGCGCCGCCGCCGACCACGGTTCCCGGCGACAGATGCGTGTAGTCTCCAATCCGCACATCATGCTCGACGACGACGCCCGAGTTGACGATGCAGTGATCGCCGACCCAGCTTCGCGCATTGACGATCGCACCCGGCATGATGACGACGCCCGCACCGATCCTCGCCGATGGAGAGACGAACGCATGCGGGTGAATGACCGACGCCCAGCGGTTGACTTGCATTCGGGCGATCATCCGCCGTCGCGCAGGCCCCGCCTGAAGCGTTCCGACTCCGACGACGAAGGCCGCATTCGGATAGTTCGGCGCGGCGGCGTCGGTTCCGAGATAGCTGATGTCGCCGAGCGTTCCCGGCTGGCGATCGAGGAAGCCGACGAGCTTGAACTGGCCGGACAACAGCGCCGCCTCGTAGACCATGAAGGCATGCTCGCCGCCGCCTATGATGATGAGATCGTCCATCGCGATTCCCCTGCGCCGGGCGATCCTAACGGCCGGACCGCGGGTCTTCAAACCACCGATTCGTGCCGCGAAACGCTGAGGTTAACGGGCCCGCCCGGGGAGGCCGGCCGGGGTTGACGCCGCCTCTCGCAGCCGCGATATAGCAGACTCAGCCGTGGGCCGCCCCCGATATCTGGCGTATACGAGGCAGATTGCCATGAAATCCTGGCGTAAGGCCATCGTCGGAGCGCAGGCGACCGTGGGCGAGGCCATTGCCGCGATCGAGAGCGGCAGCATCCAGATTGCGCTCGTTCTCGACGACCAGAATCGCCTGCTCGGCGTCGTCACCGACGGCGACGTCAGACGGGGCCTGCTGCGCGGCATTCCGCTCGCCGGACTTGCAACCGACATCATGAACCGCACGCCGGTGTCGGCGCCCGCGACGCTGCCGCGCGACGACCGCCTGCACCTGATGCGGCAGAAATCGATCAAGCAGCTCCCGCTCGTCGACGAGGGCGGCCATCTGATCGTGGTCGAGACGCTCGATGAGCTGCTCGAACCGCGCCATTATCCGAATCCAGTCCTGATCATGGCGGGCGGGCTCGGCGAGCGCCTGGGCGCGCTGACGCGCGAGGTGCCGAAGCCGATGCTCAATGTCGGCGGCCGGCCGCTGCTCGAAACCATCGTCCGCAACGTCGTGCAGCAGGGCTTCGGCAACATCTTCATCTCGGTCAATTACAAGGCCGACATCATCAAGGACCACTTTGCCGATGGTGCCGCCTTCGGCGCCAACATCGCGTATGTGCACGAAACCGAGCGCCTCGGGACCGCCGGCGCGCTCGGACTCTTTCCGACGCTGCCGGACCTGCCGATGATCGTCACCAACGGCGACATCCTCACCACGATCAATTACGCCTCGCTTCTCGACTTCCACAACGGGACAGCGGCGGAAGCGACGATGGCCGTGCGCGAGCACAAGGTGCATGTCCCGTATGGCGTGGTTTCCACCTCGGACGGGTTTCTCCAGACCATTCGCGAGAAGCCGACCGAGAGCTGGTTCGTCAGTGCCGGCATCTATGTGATCGGCAGCTCCGTGTTCGGCCATGTCCCGCCCGGCGTCAGGATCGACATGCCGACCGTGCTGGAGCGCGTGATCGCCAGCGACGGGCGCGTCGCGGTCTACCCGATCCGCGAATACTGGCTCGACATCGGCCGCATGGAGGATTTCGAGCAAGCGCACGCGGAGTTTCATGAGGTCTTCCTGTGACCTCGACAAAAGCCGTCGTGATCGGCCTCGGCTCGATCGGAACGCGGCATGCGCGGATCCTGCGCGAGCTCGGTCTTGAGGTCGCGACCGTCAGCCGCCGCGACGGCGGCGACTACGGTTCGATCGCACAGGCTGTCGCGGACGCGCATCCCGACTACGCGGTGATCGCCACCGAGACCGCGCGCCATGCGGACAATCTGCAAGAGCTCGCCCAGGCCGGATTCCACGGCACGGTCCTGGTCGAGAAGCCGCTGTTCGCATCACCGGCGCCGCCACCGAAATATCCGTTCGCCCATGTCAGCGTCGGATACAATCTGCGCTTCCACCCGGTGATGACGGCACTTGCCGAGAGATTGCGCGGGCGCGAGGTGATCACCGTCGCCGCCTATGTCGGCCAGGACATCAGGGACTGGCGGCCCGGCCGCGATCATCGTGCGACCGCCTCCGCCACGGCCGACGCCGGCGGCGGCGTGCTGAGGGATCTCAGCCACGAACTGGATTATCTCTTGTGGCTGTTCGGGCCGTGGCATCGCGTCGCAGCGCTGGGCGGCGCCTCCGGCGCGCGCGACATCGACGTCGACGACCATCTCGACCTGCTGCTCGATATGCAGCGGGCGCCATCCGTCCACGTCCACATGGACTATCTCGACCGCCAGGGCATCCGCCGCATTCGCGTCAATGTCGACGACGACACCATCGAGGCCGATCTCGTCGGCAGCCGCCTCGCGGTCAACGGCAAGGCGACGGACATCGCCAGCGAGCGCGACCAAAGCTATCGCGACATGCATGTCGCGGCCATGCGTGGCGCGAGGCCGGTCTGCTCGCTGCCCGAGGCGCTCGGGGTCGTGCATCTGATCGACGCCAGCGAGCGCGCGTTGCGCACCAAGACGTGGATCTCGCCATGAGTCTCGTCTGCACGATCTGCGCGCGGGGTGGCTCGAAGGGGGTCGTCGGCAAAAATGCGCGCGATCTCCTCGGCAAGCCGGTGCTCGCGTGGAGCATCGAGCAGGCGCGCGAAACCGGCCTGTTCCAGGCGATCGCCTTCAGCAGCGATTCGGACGCCCTGCTCGACGCGGCGCTGCAGGCCGGCGCCGACATCGCGGTCAAGCGTCCGGACGAGATGGCGACCGATACCGCGCCGAAGCTGCCGGCGATCCGCCATTGTCTCGAACAGGCCATCGCGCGAACGGGCGTGACGCCGGAGATCTTCGTCGATCTCGACGTCACCTCGCCGCTCAGGCTCGCCTCCGATATCACCGGCGCGGTGGCGTTGTTGCAAGACAGCGGCGCGCGCAATGTCATTACCGGCGCGCCGGCGCGCCGCTCGCCCTATTTCAACCTGGTCGAGCAGCGCACCGACGGCAGCGTCGGCCTCTCCAAACCTGCGGAGCCTCCGATCACCCGCCGGCAGGATGCGCCGCGCTGCTTCGACATGAACGCGTCGATCTATGTCTGGCGCGTCGCGCCGTTCCTGGCGCAGCCCGCGGTATTCTATCCGGACACTCGCCTGTTCGAGATGCCGGAAGAGCGGTCGATCGATATTGATTCGGATCTCGATTTTGCGTTGGTGGAGCTGCTGCTGCGCCAGCGACAGGCGGCCTGAGGGGGCTTAAGCGATGACCACGAGCTTCAAGGCTCTGTTCGATCTGACCGGCCGCACCGCCGTCGTCACCGGCGGCTGCGGCATTCTCGGGCGACGCTTCGCCGAGGGCCTCGCCGAGTTCGGCGCCAATGTCGCGATCGTCGATCTCGAGCAGGCCTCGACCGATGCGGCGGCAGTCGACGTGACGTCACGCCATGCCGTCCGCGCCAGAGGTTATGGCTGCGACATCACCGAGCCCAGCTCCGTGCGCAACACGGCCGATGCGATCGAAGCCGACCTGGGACCGGTCTCCATCCTGCTCAACAATGCCGCGAGCAAGACCCGCGATGTCGATGCGTTCTTTGCGCCGGTCGAGACGTTCTCGCTGGACACCTGGCGGGAGATCATGGCGGTCAACCTCGACGGCATGTTCAACGTCGCGCAGGTGTTCGGCGGCCGAATGGCCGAGCGCGGCTACGGCGCCATTGTGCAGACCGCCTCGATCTACGGCCTGATGGCCCCCGACCAGCGCATCTACGAAGGCTCCGAATATCTCGGCCGCGCCATCAATACGCCTGCGGTCTACACGGCCTCGAAGGCTGGCGTGATCGGACTGACGAAGCACCTCGCCACCTACTGGGCGGCGAAAGGCGTTCGCGTCAATACCCTCACCCCGGGCGGGGTGGAGAGCGGGCAGAACGAGACCTTCAAGGCGCGCTACGGCGCCCGCATTCCGCTCGGCCGCATGGCCCGCGCGGACGAGATGGTGGGGACGATGCTGTTCCTGGTGTCGGATGCTGCGTCCTACGTGACCGGCCAGAACATCGCCGTCGACGGCGGCCTGAGCGCCTGGTAGCAAAATACCAATGATCAAGCGCCTGGTCCAAAATACGGTGATTTCGGCGCTGGCCTTCGGCGTGGCCGCGTTGCTGGGCCTCCTCGTTATCCCGCTGATCATCCGGACCTGGGGCGTGACCGAGTTCGGCCTCATCGTCATCTCGCGGCTGCTGCTGCCCGGCGGCATGATGGCGGTGCTGGACCTTGGCCTGTCCGAGGTCGCCACCCAGGTCGTCGCGCGCGCGCGCGAGCATCGCAACTGGACGCAGGCGAGCCACCAGATCACCTTTCTGGGGATCGTCTCCATTGCCCTCGCCTTGATCCTGAGCGCCGTCATCTGGCTCACGACGCCACTGCTCGTGAGTGCGATGAAGGTCGACGCCGCGCATCTGGAGACGTTCACGCGGATCATGCACTACACGGCGCTCGCGAATCTGCTCTTCGTTCCGGCGCTGGTGTGGGAAGGGACCGTCAAAGGCTTCGAGCGCTACAACCTGCTCCGCGTGGCGGAGGTCACGTCAACGGCGGCCTATGTCGGCCTGACATTCGCGGCATCGTGGAATGCGGCAGGCTTCGAGATGGTCGCCTACGTCTATCTCGGCACGCTTGCAGCCCGCGCGATCGTCATCGGGATCGCCGCGTTTGTCGGCCTGCGGCACAAGCACGTGCGATTGCTGCCGTGGACCCCTGATGTCCGGCGGGATCTCCTGCATCGCTGCCTGCTGCTCTTGCAGGGCAAGCTGATGGGCGGCATTTCCGGGCCGCTTCAACCGTTTCTGATCGGACTGCTGTTCGGACCCAAGGCCGTCGGCACCTACGACGCGCTGGTGCGATTGTCGCGCGTTTCCAAGGTCGTGGTCAGCCTGCTGACATCCGCCCTGCTGCCTGTCGCCAGCCGCCTCGATGAGCGCGGCAGCACTACCTCGTTCCAGCGCCTCGGCGACCTCGGCCTCATCATGATGCCGATGTTTGTGGTGCCGCCGCTTGCCGCAACCGCGATCCTTTCGCCCGAGATCATGAACATCTGGATCGGTCCTCTTCTTGCGCCCTACGCGTTCTGGATGGGCCTGAGCTTCCTGGTTCCGATCTGCGCGCAATATGTGGCGATCGGCAGCCTGATCTTCCTGACGCGGCCCGAGGTGCAGGCCCGGCTCAACACGCTGATGGCGATCCAGCTGCTGATCTGGGCGCTCGTCTCCGCCGCGACATTGCATCTGTTCGCAGAACGCGCCCTGATTCTCGGCCAGGTCATCGGCAGCATTGCCGTCCTGCCCTGGCAGCTTGGAGAGCTGCGCAGCGCACTCGATCTCGATCGCAATCGCTTCGCGCGGGCGATCGGAACCCAGCTCGCAATCCTGGTCCTGGCAAGCATTTTTCTAGCAGCAATTGCAGGTTACATTCGGTTCGACAGCGTGCTAAAGCTCGCGCTCGGTTCCATGGTTTTCTGTCTAATCACCTGGGTGCTTCAATACTTTATGGTGCTCGAGAAGCGGCACCGGACTGTATTCCCCGCGGTCGGACAACTGATGGGACTGACATCCAAAAGCAGTTGAATGAACATCCACGCGACAGACACGAAAGCCGTCACAGATTTCGCTCCGGCATCGTTGTCGGACAAGGCAACGGCGTATGCACTGGATGCGGCCAGGAGCATCGGCCGTCTCGCAATGCGCCGTGTGCGCACCGCTGACGTCGTCGATTCCGAATACAATCTGACGCACTGGCAGCGAATGCTCTCGGAAAAGCCCTGGACGAAAGCCGCGAGCATCGGCGAATTCCTGGTCCCGAAGAATTCCGCGCAACAGCTTCGCAAGGTCGACAATCGGATCTGCAGGGTCCCGGCGGACGACTATTACAGCTATCGCGCTCGAGCCCTCGGCGAACTGCTGGCGCGCCACACGGGCGGCGCCACGGAGATCGTCGAGCTCGGCACAGGCTGCGGCGTCAACCTGCTGTCGCTTCACCTCAATCATCCTGACTGGAAGCTGCGCGGCTTCGACATCGCGCCGAACGGGATCGCCGCGGGCCGCGAGATCGCCGCGCACTTTGGCCTGTCCGACCGGATCTCGCTCGACAGGATCGACCTCACCGACGGTGCCGATCCAAGCTATTCCGCGATCAGGGACCAGGTCGTCTTCACCTATTTCTGCATCGAGCAGATTCCTTATGACGTGCGCAAGGTGGTGGACAACATCATCGCGGCGGGGCCGAAGCGCGTCATCAACATCGAGCCGACGACAGAGCTCCTGAACCTGGCAAATCCGCGGGATATCGTCAGCTTCCTCTACATCCGTTCGGTCGACTACCAGACGCAGCTGTTCTCGACCCTGGACGATTACGAGCGACAGGGCCGCGTCCGCATCTTGGCCCGTGAACGGATGCCGTTCGCCCCGACGATCCACAATGATGGTTTTTTGTATTGCTGGGAGCCCACATGACGACCATCAACACGACGGCCGATCGACCTGCCCCCAAGAAGGCGAAGGTGAGCCAGTTCCGCCGCCTGCTGTGGCATGTTAACCGCACCGACCTCGGATGGGTGCTCAAGGCGGCTCTGACCGGGCTGCAATTGCCGGCCCGCGCCAAACGCGTCGCGCTCCTGAAGCAGCTTCCCGCAAAGCCCGAATGGGCCGCGGCGAGCCGCAAGCTCGACCAGGACGGTTATGTCGACGTATCTGCGCTCGTCGATCGCAGTCTCGCGGAAGCCGTCGCATCGTTCGCCGACGGCAAGGTCAGCCGGCTCAACGAGCTCGTCGGCCGTCAGAAGGAAGGGCACAAATCGTTCTGGGTCAGCCTGCTCGACGAAGACCTCGTCAACGGCGCCTTTGCGACCGACCACCCCTTCGTTCGAAACGCGCTCCAGCCGGCTGCGCTGCGCATCATCGGCGACTTCATGCACGACCTGCCGCAATTGTCGGACGTGGTGCTGACGTTGTCGCAACCGACGCCCAACCAGGCGCTGAGCTTCTCCCAGTTGTGGCATCTCGACCACGACGACAAGCGCGTCTGCAAGCTCTTCATCTATCTGACCGACGTGCAAAACACCGCCGACGGTCCGTTCACTTTCATCCCGGCCGGGCCGTCGAAGGCATTTCGCAACACTCTCAAGAGCCACATGAGCGACGCGCAGGTGTTCGCCAAGACCGGGCCCGACGCGGTCAAGGAAATGATCGCGCCCCGGCTGTCGTGCTTCATCGTCAACACCGCCCGCTGCCTGCACATGGGAAGCCGGATCCAGTCGGATCACAGCCGCCTGCTCTACACGGCAACCTATATCCAGCAGCCGCGCATCTATCCCGAACCGCCGGCGCGCTTCCGCGCGGTCGGTGCCCTGACGGACCTCGAGCGCACCGTGATGCGGCTCTGACGCGGACCTCCGGGAGCTGATATCTTGCGCATAGGCCTGGTGGTCGATCACCCCAAGCGTGACCTGCCGGGGGCAGTCATGCTCGGTTATCAACTCGCGCGGCGCGGCGTCTCCGTGATGCTGGTGCCGATGTACGAGCAGGCGGTCGACGTCCCGCGGCTCGGGCTCGATGCGCTCGTGGCCAACTATGCGCGCCCGGTCAATCTCGACCTGATGCGCAGCTTTGCCAAGGCCGGCCTCGCGCTGTACGTGCTCGATACCGAAGGCGGCGTGCTCGCGGAGAAAGGCGGCAACTCGCCGCCGGCGATGGCCGCGCACATCAAGGGCAGCGGCTACGCCGAGATCCTGGCGGGCTATTTCTTCTGGGGCAACCGGCTCCACGACGCCTTCCTGGCGGAGGGAACCATGAAGCCGGAGCAGCTCCACCTCACCGGTTGTCCGCGCTTCGATTTTGCAGCGCCGCGCTGGCGCGCGCTGCTCGACGGCGAGCCGCGCGGCTATCTGCTCGTCAACGCCAACTTTCCGCTGGTCAATTCACGCTTCACCGGCAAGCCCGGCGGCGAGCGCGAGGCGATGGTGCGGGCCGGCTGGGATGGCGCCTATGTCGATCGCTTCATCGCGGACCTGAAGCAGGTCTTCGCCAACTATCTCGCCGAGATCGACCGGCTCGCCGCAGCGCGGCCCGACCGCAGCATTCTCGTCCGCCCGCATCCCTTCGAGAGCGAGGACGTCTATCGCAACGCGCTCGCGCGCCACGCCAACGTCCTGGTCGACGGCACCGGCAGCGTGCTCGATCGCATCCGCAATGCGGCCGCCGTCGTTCATCTCAACTGCGGTACGGCCGTCGAATCGGTCTTGCTGGGAAAGCTGCCGCTCCAGCTCGAATACCTGAACACGCCGACGACCGCCGGGCATGCCGCGCTGCCCGCGCGCGTCAGCCGGTCGGTCACCTCGTTCGACGAATTGCTCGGCGCGATCGATCACATCGACAGCGAGACCGAGACCTTCGATTTCGCAGGCGTTCACGCCGCCGATATCGAGGCCTTCTTCCATCTCAATGACGGACAGGCCGCCGACCGGGTCGCCGATGTCCTGACGCGCGCACGAGGTACGCCCCGGCCTTACGTCTCGCTGCTGGCGACCGTGAAGGGCACGCGCGACAAGCCGAGCGTCGGCCAAATCGTCAAGGGCGCCGCGAGCGCCGTGCTCGGATCGGCCGTCACCGAGCGGCTGCGCAGCCAGGTCAATCCGGCCCGGCGCGACAAGCGGATCGAGCCGAGCTTCGTCAAGATCCTGCTTCAGCGTATCGCAGCTCATGATCGCGCGAGCCCGTCGCAATTTACGGCAAGACGCGCGCATTGCGCGACGACGGGCTTGCCGCTCGCGAGCATCGCGATCGAACCCGCCCGATAGAGTCATGACCACATCCGCAAAGACCATACTCATCACCACGCTTGCCGAATACCAGACCCGGTTCTGGATTCCGGTCGCGCAGCGGCTGCGCGCCGCGGGCAATGATGTCGAATTGCTTGCCTTCGACGATCGCAGCGCCGAGATATCGGCCGCTGCAGGCGTGCCGGTCACGAACATGTATCGCGAGGGCCTCAAGGCCGCCTCACCGCCCGACGACCGCAAGGCGTTCGATGCCCGTGTCGCCGGCTATGGACTCGACGGGACCAATTTCCTGTTCAGCCACGAGCGTTTCACCTTCGGCATCAGTGATACGGCCGCGTTGCGCCGGCGGTTCATGATCTATGCCAACGCCATGGAGGCGGTGCTCGACCGGCTGGAGGCACAGGGGCGACGTGCCGAGCTGGTCCAGGAGCTCGGCGGCTTCCTCTCCGTCATCGCGAGCTTCTACGCCGCCAGGCGCCGGGGCATCCGCAACTGGTTCATGGAGCCGTCGTTCTTTCGCGGCCGGATGTATTTCACGCCGGACAGCTTTGCCGCACCCGACATGATGGCGAAGCCAGCCGATGCCGTGTCCCCCGAGGTGCGCGCCTATCTCGACGATACGCTGGCGCAGCGCGCGATCGTCATCCCCAAGAAGGACCAGCATCATTATTCGGCGGCATTCAAGAAGGTCGCCAACCTGCGCAATGCCCATCGTCTTGTCGAAAAGCTCTGGGACCAGTTCGCGCTCGGCAAGCACCAGGAGTTCGGACACAATCTCAGGCATGCGCGCGTGCACGCCGCGATGGCCCTCAACGCGACGCGGCTGCGCAAGCTCTACAAGCCGATCCCGGAAACGCCCTTCGTCTACTACCCGTTCCACGTTCCCGCCGACATGGCGCTGACGCTGCGCTCGCCGGACTATCTCGACCAGGTCGCGACCGTCGATTTCCTGTTGCGCACGATCCCGGATTCACATGTGCTGGTGGTGAAGGAACATCCCGCCCAGATCGGCGCGATCTCGGCCGATCGCCTGTACGAACTCGCGCGCCGGTTCGACAATTTCGTGCTGCTGCCGCCGCAGACCAACAATTACACCGTGCTCAATCGCGCCGACGCCGTCATCTCCGTCAACAGCAAGTCGGGTGCCGAGGCGCTGCTGCTCGGCAAGCCGGTCGTGGTGATGGGCGATGCCTTCTACCGCTCCTGCCCGCTGGTCTATGCGGTCGATCGCCTGGCCGACGTGCCCGCGCGGCTCCGCGAAGCATTGCGCGCCGGGCCGTTCGATCCGGCCAGAGGCGCGCCCTATTTCGAGTTTGCCTGGCGCCGGTCTTATCCGGGCGAGCTCTATATCAGCGATCCCAAGCTGCTCGACACGTTTTCCGCCTCCTTGCACACGGCCATCGCCGAACCCGCCGGTGTGAACTGAACGGACCCATCATGCCGCTCGTCTCGATCATCACACCGTCCTGGAACGTCGAAGGCCTGATCGAGGAGACGATCCGCTCGGTGCAGAACCAGACTTTCGCCGATTGGGAACTCCTGATCGCCGACGACTGCTCGACCGACAGGACGCCGGAGATCATTGCGGCGATCGGCGAACGCGATCCTCGCGTCAAGCTGATCCGGCAGGCCAAAAATGGTGGTCCGGCGCTCGCGCGCCAGGCCTCGATCGATGCTGCGCAGGGCCGCTATCTCGCTTTCCTCGACAGCGACGATCTGTGGCTGCCCGGCAAGCTCGAGCGCCAGCTCGCGTTTGCCCGCGAAAAGCGGGCGGCACTCAGCTACACCGCTTTCCGCCGCATCGACGAAACCAACACGGTCACCGGACGCCTGATCGAGGTGCCGGCTTCGCTGAGCTACGAGCAGCTGCTGAAGAACACCGCGATCGCAACGCTGACCGCGATGGTGGACCGCGAGATCGCCGGTCCCATCGCGATGAAGAACGAGGGCTACGACGATTTCTGCCTGTGGCTCTCGATCCTCAAGCCCGGCCAGACCGCATTCGGCCTCAACGAGGACCTTGCACGCTACCGCGTCAGGGGCTCTTCGGTCTCCAGCCGCCCGATGCGCTCCGCCAAATGGGTCTGGCAGATCTATCGGGACGTCGAGCAACTCTCCCTGGTCAGATCGGCATGGTGCTTTGCCCATTGGGGGGCGCGAGCCTGGTTGAAGCGGCGGGAATTCTAGCGACGCTCGCGACCCTGCGCGGCAAGCGCCGCACAGCCACCTGCGACGGCGGGAAATGAACATTGCGACCTGGATCGGTTGTCTCTAGTCTGCCCCGGATCGGAGGGGGCTTTGCGTGTACAATCAAGGTGTTATTCCACTGGCAGCGCGTCCCCTCGCCGATCGCCGGGCCAGGATAGGCTGGGTGCTGTGCAGCCTGTTTCCCGCAATTTTTCTGCTGTCTCTGTTTGCGCTGACTTCGCTCAGCGCGCCCGAACATGACGACTTCTGCTTCGCGGAACTGTACATGCGCCACGGCTTCGTCCAGACCGTGTCGATCTTCTATCATTCGCAGTCGGGCCGGATCCTGGCCCTCTGGCTGACCCAGATCCCGCCGGCAATCTCCGCTGCGGCCAATGTCAGCTTACTGTCGGCCTATGCACTGACGATGGCTGCGAGCGCGGGGCTGTTCATAGCCGCGACGGCCCTCGCCATGGTCCGTGCCTGGCCTCGCACCGGCGCGCTTCAATTGACCTTCCTCACCTTCGCATTCGCAAGCGCCGCGGTTAGCGCGGCGCCGAGCGTGCGGGATCTGCTCTATTGGCTGTCGGCCGTGACCTGTTACGTCCCGCCCGCCCTGGTCACCATCCTGATCCTCGGGGAGTGCATTCGGGCGCTGGACGGGCAAGCCGGCTTTTCATGGCCGCTCAGCCTTGCCATGGCCGTGGGCGGGTTCGCGGCTGCGCTGTGCAACGAATTCACCGGCGTCTGGCTCCTGCTGATGGTCTCGGCGTCACTGAGTGCGCGCCATGTCTTCGGCCAGCAGCGCCAGATCGTGCATCACATCCTGATCGCAACGGCGATCGCCATCGGATGGATGATCGTCGTATCGGCCGACGGCAACGGCACGCGCATGGAACAACTCCCGAACGGGGGGCGTGTGATCTGGTCGGTTTTCCAAGCGCTTCTCGATTCGCTCGCCGGACTCGGCCGCTTCCTTCGAGAGCCCGCCATCGTCGCCTGGCTCGCCGCTGTCGGCCTCATTGCATTGGACGGGCCCGATCCCGCGCCCACAGCGCCGCAAAAGAGCAGGCTGTTGGCCCTCGGCACGATCGCGGTCTGCCTGGCGTGCTGCTATTTCGAATATTTCGCTCATCGATATGCGACGGGGATGCGGCTTGTCGAGCGGGCGCAGAACCAGGCGTTGATCCTGCTGCTGTTCGGATCGACGCTCAGCGTCAGGCTGCTCGTTCGCGCCTACCGCCCGCAATTGCGCGAACGTCTTGCGGCGGGCGCGGGTCGCGGCCTGCTCGGTCCGGTCGGGATGCCCGCGAGCCTGACGCTCCTCATGATCGCCTCGCTTGGCCTGAGCTCGACGGCGCTCCAGCTGCGCTCGCAGTGGCAGAGCCTGTACCCGTACTGGCGGGAGAGCGCCGCACGGCACGCCCTCCTGACAACGAGCCCCGAGCCGGTTGTCGCCGTTCCCCGGCACGAATGGACGCCGTCCCTGCTGATGACCGCCGACGTGACGGCCGATGCCGGCAGATTGCCGAACGACTGCATCGCCAGATATTACCGCAAGTCCGCCATCTACGCCGCCGGCACGCCGCGGTGATCCCTTGCCCCGCTTCAGAGACACCAACGTGAAAACAATCAGCGTCATCACGCCCTGCTACAATGAAGAGCTGAACGTCAGGGATTGCTATGAGGCGATCCGGAAGATCTTCGACGGCGAGCTCAAGGGCTATCGGCGCGAGCACATCTTCTGCGACAACGCCTCCGACGATCGCACCGTGGAGATCCTGCGCGAAATCGCCGCACAGGATCCCGCGGTGAAGATCATCGTCAACGCACGCAACTTCGGACCGCTGCGCAACACCTTCAACGGCGTGATGGCCTCGCGCGGCGACGCCGTTCTCCTGTTCATGCCGGCCGATCTCCAGGATCCGCCCGAACTGCTTCCCGAATTCGTCAAGCTGTGGGAGGCCGGCTACGAGATCGTCTACGGCATCCGCGCGGTCCGCGAGGAAGGGCGGCTGATGCGCGGCATCCGCAATGCCTATTACCGCGTTCTGACCCGTTTCTCCGAGGTCAACGTTCCGCCCGGCGTCGGCGACTTCCAGCTCGTCGACCGGCGCGTCGTCGAGGCGATGCGGAGCGTCCGCGACACCTATCCGTTCATGCGGATGATGACGTTCGAATGCGGCGGCCGCGCCGTCGGCGTTCCCTACACCTGGCGCCAGCGCAAAAAGGGTTTTTCCAAGAACCGCGCCGGCGCGCTGATCGACCAGGGCCTCAACGGGCTGGTGTCGTTCACCACGGCGCCGGTGCGCTTCGGGCTGTTCGCGGGCTTCCTGATCTCGGCCCTGAGCATCGGCTATGCGATCGTCAATTTCGTCGTCGGCCTGATCCTGTACAGGCAGCTCGCCGAGCCCGGCATCATCACGCTAATCGTCGCCATGTTCTTCTTCGGCGGCGTGCAGCTGTTCTTCATGGGCATGATCGGCGAATACGTTCTCGCGATCTACGGCCAGGTTCGCGAGAAGCCCGTGGTGTTCGAGCGCGAACGCGTCAATTTCGACCCCGCACCGCCGCCCGGCACGTGACGTACGGGCCGTCTCAGCGCTTCGCCAGCGATTGCTCGATCCGCGCGATGATCGCCTGAACCGAGAGGCCGGCGGCATCGAGCAGCGCCTCGCGCGATCCCGCCTGCGAGGTCTTGCCTCCCTGCTCGGGAATGCCGATGCCCGCGATCGGCGGCCTGACCACGTCGCCGGCGAATGCGCCCGCCACCAGGCTGAACAGGCCGCCGCGCAGGATGTGCTCTTCGAGCGTCACGACGAGCGCGGCATCGCGCACGGCCTCGCGGATCGCGGCCTCGTCGAATGGCTTCAGGCAGGAGACGCTGACGACACCGGCGTCCTTGCCGCGCCTGGCCAGCTCGTCGGCAGCCTCCAGCGCGCGTGAGGCGACCGGTCCAGACGCGAGGATGACGATCTCCCGCCCCTCGCGCAGGACGCGCGGCCTGCGGATGTCGGTCACCGCGGTGGCACCCAGATTCGGCTCGCCGGCACGGCTCAGCCGCAAATAGGACGGCTTGCCGCTTGTTGCGATCAGACGCGTCGCGGCGCGCACCTCCATGGGATCGCAGGGCACGAACACCTCGATGCCCGGCAGCATCGACATGATGCCTGCATCCTCCAGCGCGTGGTGGGTGTAGCCCTGACTGCCATAGGCATAGCCGGCGCCCACGGCCACGACCTTGACGTCGGCACCGTGGTAGCAGACGTCGTTGCGGAGCTGCTCGAGGCAGCGCAACGTCGGGAAGTTGCCGATCGAGTAGATGAAGACCGTCTTGCCCGACAGCGCGATGCCGGCGGCGATCCCCGCCATGTTCTGTTCGGCGACGCCGACATTGAAGTAGCGCTCGGGAAACTTCGCCGCAAAGGGCTCAAGCACGGAATAACCGAGATCGCCGCAGAGCAGCCAGATATCGGGATTCTCGCTCGCGGCCTGCGACAGGCTCTCGATGAACGTCGTCCTCATGCACCGACCTCGGCCAACGCCTGCGCGAGCAGTTCATCCGAGGGCGAGCGATAGTGCCATTCGAGCTTGTTCTCCATGAAGCTCACGCCCTTGCCCTTGATCGTGTGTGCGATCACGACGGTCGGCCGGCCCGAGGCCGCCGGCACCGCGCTCAGCACACGCTCGAGCGCGGCCGTGTCGTGACCGTCGATCTCCTCGACGTGCCAGCCGAACGACCGCCACTTCTCGGCGAAGGGATCGAGGTTGAGAACCTCGGCGACCGAGCCAAAGCTCTGGATCTTGTTGAAGTCGACGATGACGCAGAGATTGCCGAGCTTGTGATGGGGCGCAAACAGGATGCCTTCCCAGTTCGAGCCCTCGTCGCATTCCCCGTCGCTGAGCAGGCAGAAGACGCGGCTGCCACCGCCTGCCGAGCGCGCGGCAAGCGCCATGCCGATCGCAATCGGCAGGCCGTGGCCGAGGGAACCGGTGGAGACCTCGACGCCGGGCACGGCGTGGCTGACGTGTCCGGTGAAGATCGATCCGTCGCGGCAGTAGGTGTCGAGCTCGGCGAGCGAAAAGAAACCGCATTCGGCGAGCGTTGCGTACATGATCGCCGTGGCGTGGCCCTTGCTGAGCACGAAGCGGTCGCGACTGGCGGCTTGCGGATCGGCGGGGTCGACGCGCAGGATTTGCGTGTACAGCACCGCCAGGATGTCCGCCATCGAGAGGCAGCCGCCGATATGCGAGGCCTTGGCGGCATGCACCATGCGCAACGCGTGCGCACGGATCCGCCGGGCGAACTCCCTCGGCTCAGGACGATTTGCGGGAAGACTTGGTCGCGTCATGCCAGTTTACCGTTTCGCGTAGTCCCTGATCCAACGGCACTTCGGGCTTCCAGCCCAATGCGAGCATGCGCGAAACGTCCGCGGCCAGGACCATAACCTGATCGGGCCGGTACGCCAACTCGCCGAAGCCGAGCACTGCGCCGGGGTCGACGAGATCGCGCAGCCGCGTCACCGTCTCGCGCAGCGGCGGCGCATCCGCACTGCCGACGTTGAAGATGCCGCCCGCAGCTTCATGCGTGATCGCCAGCCGGAAGGCGGCCGCGGCATCGCGCGCGTGCAGAAATCCCCAGCGCTGCTCGCAGGCCGTCAGCGCCATGTGCTGTCCGGAGCGCAAGTTCCGGATCATGCCCGGGATCAGCCAGTGGTCGGCATCCTTCGGCCCGTAGGTCGAGAAGATCCTGAGCCAGGCCGCACGCAGCCCCCGCTCCTCGCACAGGCGCATCGCCATCGATCCGGCCGCGAGCTTGGCCATGCCGTACAACGTCGTCGGCCGCGGCGCATCCTCCTCGCGAATCGCGCGATCGTAGGGCCCGTACTCCGCCTGCGATCCGGCGCCGACGAAGATCCCGGCACCGGCCTCGGCTGCGAGCTCGGCGAGCCGCACCGTGTCGGCGACGTTGACCGCCTGAACCGGGCTGTTGCGGTCGGCCCCTGCGACGCCGCGCCAGGCCATGTGCACGACCGCCTCCGGCGCAAAGGCCCCCAGCGCGCCGCGCAGCCCGTCCAGATGCTCCAGGCTGCCCGGGATCACGTGCAACCGGTCATGGACCTCCCCGAGACGCCAATGGGAGCTTGCCGGCCGCAACAGGACCGCCACCTCGTGCCCCCGCGCCACGAGGTCCGCAACGAGATAGGAGCCCAGAAAGCCGCTTGCGCCGGTGACAAAAACACGCATGGCCCCGGGTAGATCAGCTACCCCGGGCCCGTCAATGTCCCGGTTCGGCAAGCGCCCCGGCCCGGAGCCGCGTTCCCGGCACGGTTGGAGCCCGATCCGACCTTGATTATCCGGCCGATGCGGCTAAACGGGGGGCCAGGATCGAGGTTCGACGACGCAGGGGTAGACGCATGAGTGACTTCAGGCTGGCCATGGTTTCCGCGGGCTTCGAGCACGGCGGAAACGTCACCCATCGTCACTTCGACGGCCATCCCGACCTGCTCGTCTATCCCTTCGAGTCGCAGCTCGGCAACCGCAACTTCAACGACTTCCTCGCTTCCGTCGAGCGCGTTCAATACCGCTATCCCGAATTTCCGGAAGGGCTGAGCGCGATCGAGCTCTACGAGCAGATGATCGACGAGGAGCTGAAGACGTTCCTGCGCAAGCGCAACGGCTCCAAGTTCCGCGATGCGGACTGCGTGATGGACGAGAAAAAGCGCGTCGCCGAATTTGCCCGGCTGGTCGGCGAGCCTCCGGTCTTCCGCCGCCAGGTGATCGAGGCCTTCTTCCGCTCGACCTTCGCGGCCTGGGAGAACTATTACGCCAAGCCGCGCCCGGGCATGGTCCATGTCGGCTATTCGCCCGCCATCGGCATCGACGCCGACCGCATGGTGCGCGACTTCCCCAACATCCGCATCCTGCACATCGTGCGCAATCCGTTCTCGGCCTATCGCGACACCAAGCGCCGCCCCTTCCCGCAGCCGCTGACGAAATACCTGATCACCTGGAACATCTATCACTCGACGGTCGAGATGTTCGCGAAGATGTATCCGCAGAACGTGCGGATCTTCCGCTACGAAGACCTCGTCGAGGACAAGCGCAAGTTCATGACCGAGGCAGCCGGCTTTATCGGCGTGCCCTTCGCCGATGCCATGCTCTATCCGAGCTGGAACGGCGTCGAGATCAAGGACTCCATCGCGCCCTGGGGAACCGTGCTCAAGAGCACCAGGGACTACAACCAGGCGGTCATCGAGGAGCTCTCGGACCAGGAGCGCAGGCAGATCGCGCAGGGCACCGCGGCGCTGGCCCGTCATTTCGGCTACGACCGGATCGACTATCTGAGCCCGCTCTATCGTGCTGAGTAAGATCGCGTTCTTCGAAACCGACGACCGCCCCGACATCGCCGCCGATCGCGCGCGCCTTCTGCCCGCACTTCAGCGGCATCTGCAATCCTCCGGCCGCGACGTCACCGTCACGCCGGTGCCCGACGGCACGCTCGGCGTCTGCCTCAAGGCGGATGTCTCCGGCGAAAAGCGCTTTGTGAAGACGCATCTTCCAGGCGCCACCGCGCGCGCCAGCCTCGCCAAGGAAGCCGAGATCCTCGCGCGGCTCTATGGCAAGTCGATCGTGCTCGACCATTTCGAAGTCCCGCTCGCGGACGGAACGCTCCGGCTCTGCATCCTGATGCCCGTGCTCGTACCGCTGGCCGCCCCGATGCGGCCCGCGGACGCTGCCGCGATGGCGCACGAATGCAGCAAACGGCTCGAAGACTGGCGGCCGGATCATCTTGCCTCGTTCGAGCGCTGTCTGGCATCCGCCGCTCAGGCCCTGAAGACGCTGTCCGACCGTGGCCTGCTGGAGGAGGCCAGCGCGGCCGAGGTGCGCCGGCTGATCGCGCTGCTCGGGGATCGTCTCGCGGATTTGCCCGAAGCGCTCTGCCACGGCGATTTCGGACCGAAGAACATCATGCTCCAGGGAACCGAGCCGCGCGTCATCGACTGGGAAGACGCGTTCCGCGGCATCGCCGGCTACGACTACCTCTACTGGCTGACCTTCATGGAGAACCGGCCGTCCCTGCAAACCGCCGCCTTCGGCCGAACCGGCCTCGCCCCGGACGTCGAGCGCGCCATCCTCGCGCTCGTCGTCCTGCTCAAATCCTACCTGGCGGTGTTGTCGGGCGCGCATCTGAAGCACGCGGTGTCCGCCCAGGCCCGCATCGCCGAGATTCTCGATCTGCCGCGCTGATCATGCCGCCTGCGCGGCGCCGACGACCTGATCGAGCTGATCGAGCGAGAACTTGCGCAGGTCGCGGCCATCGCGCAGCGCCTTGTACCAGTCGACGGTGAGACGAAGGCCCTGCCCCAGATCGAGCCGTGGACTCCAGCCGAGTTCGTTGCGCGCCTTCGCGCAGTCGAGCCTGAGATAGGCGGCTTCGTGCGGGTGCGGACCGGCATCTGCCGTCCACCGCGCCCCGTCGCCCCATAGCGCGATCAGATGATCGACCACCGTCCCGACCGGGACCTCGCTTGCAGCGTCGGGCCCGAAATTCCAGCCGCCGACGAAGCGCTCGTCGCCCGCCAACCGTTCGACCAGCGTCAGATAGCCGAGCACGGGATCGAGCGCATGCTGCCAGGGTCGCACCGAATTGGGGTTGCGGATGCGCAGCGCCTCGCCGTCGAGGAAGGCCTGCATCGCATCGGGCACCAGGCGGTCGCGCGCCCAGTCGCCGCCGCCGAAGACGTTGCCGGCCCGCGCGGTCGCGACGCGCGCGGCGCCCTGCGTATTGAAGAAGCTGTGGCGATAGGACTGCGTCACGAGCTCGGCGCAGGCCTTGCTGTTGCTGTAGGGATCATTGCCGCCGAGACGGTCGTCCTCGCGGAAGGCCGTGCCGGCGCCATTGTTCTCGTAGCACTTGTCGCTGGTGACATTCAGGATCACCTGCACCGAGCGCAGTTGCCGAGCGGCCTCCAGCACATGCACCGTGCCCATCACGTTGGTCGCGAAGGTCTCGACCGGCTCCTCATAGGACGGGCGCACCAGCGCTTGAGCGGCCATGTGGATGACGATGTCGGGTTCGGCCTCCGCCATTGCGGCGCGCAAGGTCGCGAGATCGCGGACATCGGCGATACGATGCTTGATGTCGTCGGCGATGCGCGCCGTCACGAACAGTGCGGATTGATGCGTCGGCGGCAGCGCATAGCCGTAGACGCTGGCACCCAGCCGACGCAGCAGCAGCGAGGCCCATGCGCCCTTGAAGCCGGTATGTCCGGTGAGAAAGACCCTCTTGCCGCGCCAGAATGCCGGATCCGTCACCAGACCCTCCATTTGGCGCGGTTGCCCGCCCACTCGCCCTCGAGGAAGTTGCGATCGCGCAGCGAATCCATCGGGTGCCAGAAGCCGTGGTGCACATAGGCTCGCAGATCGTCGCCGCGCACGAGTTGCTCCATCGGCTCGCGCTCCCAGATCGTCTTGTCGCCGGCGATCAACTCGCCGACCGATGGCGACAGCAGGAAGAAGCCGCCATTGATCCAGCCGCCGTCGTCGTTCGGCTTCTCCTCGAAATTGACCACCCTGTCGCCCTCGATCGAGACCGCGCCGAACCGTTTGGCCGGCCGCACCACCGAGACGGTGGCCCGGCGCCCATGCGCCTTGTGGAAAGCGATCTCGGCGGCCAGGTCGATATCGGCGACGCCGTCGCCATAGGTCAATGCGAAGAAGGGCTCGTTCGCGACGTAGGGCAGCACCCTCTTCAGCCGGCCGCCGGTCTGCGTCTCCTCGCCGGTATCGACCAGCGTGACCCGCCACGGCTCGGCGGTCTCGCGATGCACCTCCATCCGGTTCTCGGCGAGGTGGAAGGTGACGTCGGACATGTGCAGGAAGTAGTTCGCGAAATACTCCTTGATCATGTAGCCCTTGTAGCCAAGGCAGATCACGAAATCATGGAAGCCGTAATGGCTGTAGATCTTCATGATGTGCCAGAGGATCGGCCGGCCGCCGATCTCGACCATCGGCTTCGGCCGCGTGCTGGTCTCCTCGGCGATTCGGGTGCCCAGCCCCCCGGCAAGAATTACGACTTTCATTGACCTGCTCCGAACGGGAAGACTCGTTCCCCTCGCACTCCAGACGGCTTCTATACGAACTGGCGGCGCCTGAAAAATCGTCCGCGGCGCGAACCGTTCGGACTTTAGAGGTATTTAAATACCTAACTCAAGCCTATTGGCGTTTCCTTGCGTAGCCGATACCACTCTGCCGGCCGCACCGGACGAGACCGTCCCAAGATCCTGCCCGAGATCCTGCTGGAACCGATCATGCCGTTTGAAAGCTACAAGAACAGCCGCATCCTCGTGACCGGAGGCGCCGGGTTCATCGGATCGCATCTCTGCGAGCGACTGCTCGATGCGGGCGCCGAGGTGGTGTCCGCCGACAATTATTTCACCGGCAGCCGGCGCAACATCGCCCATCTGATCGCAAATCCGCTGTTCGAGGCGGTCAGGCACGACGTCACCTTCCCGCTCTACATCGAGGTCGACGCGATCTTCAACCTGGCCTGCCCGGCCTCGCCGATCCACTACCAGCGCGACCCCGTGCAGACCACCAAGACCTCCGTGCACGGCGCCATCAACATGCTGGGCCTCGCCAAGCGGCTCAAGGCCCGCATCTTCCAGGCCTCGACCAGCGAGGTCTATGGCGATCCGCTGATCCATCCGCAGACCGAGGATTATTGGGGCAACGTCAACCCGATCGGCATCCGCTCCTGCTACGACGAAGGCAAGCGCTGCGCCGAGACGCTGTTCTTCGACTATTGGCGCCAGCATGGCCTGCCGATCAAGGTCGCGCGCATCTTCAACACCTATGGGCCGCGCATGCAGCCCAATGACGGACGCGTGGTGTCGTCCTTCATCGTCCAGGCGCTCAAGGGCGAGCCGATCACCGTGTTCGGCGACGGCGGGCAGACCCGCTCGTTCTGCTATGTCGACGACCTCGTCGAGGCCATCGTGCGGCTGATGGTGACGGCGGAAGACATCACCGGCCCGATCAACCTCGGCAACAATTCCGAGTTCACGATCCGCGAGCTCGCCGAGAAGGTCATCAAGCTCACGGGCTCGCGCTCCAAGCTGGTGTTCAAGCCGCTGCCGCAGGACGACCCGCGGCAGCGCCAGCCCGACCTCGCCAAAGCGAAGGCGGTCCTGAACTGGGAGCCGAAGGTTGCGCTCGAGGACGGGCTGAAGGAGACGATCGCCTATTTCAAGCACTCGCTTGAGCTGGCCTGATCCCGCTCGCAACTCCCCTCGTCCGCAGCGAGCCTGCCCGCAATGAACGCACCATCCGGTATCGTCAGGGATCTCCGATTGCGGCTGGACTCGAAGGCCGCGCTGACGATCCTGGTGCTGCTGCACAGCCTCGTCACTTGCCTGTCGCTGATCAAGGTCGCGACCTTCCAGTACTATATCAGCTTCAGCGGGGAGCGCCTCTGGATCGCGATCATCGTTGCGCTCGGCTTCTCCGTCGTTTCGCTGCTGTTCGCCGTCGCCCGCTTCAGCTTCGGTTATTTCGTCGGGTTCTATTTCTACACGATGATCCTCGGCTTCCTGTGGATCGACGTGTTCTCCTATTACAGCTACCCGCAATTGCCCGCAGGCATCTCGGCGGCGTTGGCGCTGGTGCTCTTCCTGTTGCCCGTGCTGTTCGTCAGGGCGCCGCTGCGACAGCTCGTTGCGTTGTCGCATGCTCATTTCGAGCATCTGCTGACGCTGATCCTGGCGGTCTCGGTGGTCACCATCGCCGTGGCCTCTACCTACAATTTCCGGCTGATCACGGTCGCGCACATCTACGACTATCGCAACGCGCTCGAATTTCCGGCAGCGGTGCGATATCTCACGGGCTGGGTCTCCAGCACGTTGTTGCCGTTCGCCTTCGCCTGCTACTGGCTGCTCGGCCATCGCTGGCGCGCTGGCCTGGTCCTGATCCTGCTGCTGTTCTTCTACCCGATCACGCTGACCAAGTTCGCTTTCTTCACGCCCGCCTGGCTGATCGCACTGGCCGTGCTCTCGCGCTTGCTGGAAGCGAGGACTTCAGCCATCGCATCGATCTTCGTCCCGATGCTCCTTGGCCTCATCGTGATCGTTCTGACGGGCGCCCCCCTCAACAGCATTCCCGGCAGATATTTCGACCTCGTCAACATCCGGATGATCGCGACCGCATCCAGCGCCCTCGACATCTACAACAATTTCTTCGCGAGCCATCCGCTGACCTGGTTCTGCCAGATATCCATCCTCAAGCCGCTGACGCATTGTCCCTACCAGGCGCCGCTGGCGGTCGTGATGCAGGAGGCCTACGACATCGGCAATCTGAATGCGTCGCTGTTTGCGACCGAAGGGATCGCATCCGTCGGCCTCTACCTCGCGCCTTTGACGGCGCTCGCATCCGGCTTCGTGCTGGCGCTTGGCAACCGTGCCTCCGCGGGACTTCCGCCCCGCTTCGTCCTGATGTCCGCCGGCGTGCTGCCGCACGTCCTGCTCAACGTGCCGCTCTCGGTCGCCATGCTCACCCACGGCACCGCCATCCTGTTCATGCTCTGGTACGTGATGCCCCGCAGCCTGTTCGAACGGAAACCGTGACGCCGTGCGCATCCTGATCCTCAACGCCGACTATCCGCGCTTCCTCTCCTGGCTCTACCGGCGCAGGCCGGGCCTCGAGAACGAGCCCTACGCGGCGCAGATGGCGGCGCGAAACGCCAGCCTGTTCGGCGTCGCCGATTTCTACTCCCGCAACTTTACCGGTCTCGGACACGTCGCCGCCGACATCCATGTCAATAATCCCTGGATGCGGGCGGCGTGGGCGCGCGAGCACGGCCTCGCCGTCACCGAGCCGGCACCGCCGGGCGCGCCGGCCGCGCGCGATGCCGTTCCCGGCTGGCTGCAACGCGCCATCGCGCCATTCAAGCCGGTGCTGCGGCCGCTCGCGCGCAAGGTCGGGCTCAGCCCGCGTCTCGACGCGGAAGCGGAACAGATCCTGCTGGCGCAGATCGAGGAGTTCCAACCCGATCTCGTCCTCAACCAGGATCTGTTTCATGTCGACACGCGCCTGGCGCGCCGGATCAAGCAGATCGGCCGCCCGATCCTGATCGGCCAGATCGGCATCTCGCCTTCGCGCGGCGAGGACTGGTCGGTCTACGACCTCATGATCTCCCAGATGGCTGCCGTCGTCGATTTCTTCCGTTCCCACGGCGCGCGCGCCGAGGTGGTCCATCTCGCCTTCGAGCCTGCGATCCTCGACATCCTGCCTCCGCTGCCGTCGCAAAACTTCGACGTCACCTTCGTCGGCGCGGTGTCGGCGGATCACCAGCTCCGTGTCGCGCAGCTCGAGGCGGTGGCACGGCGCTACGATCTCAAACTGTTCGGCAGCGGCCTGCATACGCTTCCCGCCTCCTCGCCGCTGCATCGCTGCTATCAGGGCGAGGTGTGGGGCGTGGAAATGTACCAGGCGCTTCGCGCCTCGCGCGTCACGCTCAACTCGCACATCGACATGGCCGGCCGCGAGGCCGGCAATGCGCGGCTGTTTGAGGCCACCGGGGTCGGCGCGTTCCTGCTCACCGACTTCAAGGACAATCTCGACACGCTGTTCGCGCCCGAGCGTGAGGTCGCAGCGTGGCGCACGGTCGAGGACTGCCTTGCGATGATCGAGCGGTATCTCTCCGACGATGCGGCACGCCTGTCCATTGCAAAGGCGGGACAAGCCCGGACATTTGCCGCCCACACGTTCCGCAGGCGCGTCGAGGATATCCTGGCTTTCGTGGGCTAAACCCACGCCGACGGCACGCCGATTGTCATAATCGGTCCGCCCTTGACGGTCCCGGCCAAAATGGCCAAAGTGCACGACGGGACAGCTATCTCACTCTAATTGCAGCGCTTTTTGTCGAGGCCCAGATGGAACACGTCGAACATGTTCGATTCGGCGACCAGCTTTACGCGATCATCGTGCGCGCCTCGTTCCGCGAACCGGGCATCCATTTCTTTTCGTCGCCGGAACTGTCGCAGCAGCTCGCCTATATGAGCCATCCGCAAGGCAAGAGCATCGAGCCGCACCGCCACAACAAGGTGACGCGGGAGGTGCACTACACCCAGGAAGTCCTGCTGATCCAGAAGGGCAAGCTCCAGGTCGACTTCTACACGGTCGAGGAAAAATATCTCGAAAGCCGCGTGCTCGGTGCCGGCGACATCATCCTGCTGTGCAGCGGCGCCCACGGCTTCCACGTGCTCGAGCCGCTCGAAATGTTCGAGATCAAGCAGGGTCCCTATTCCGGCGAGAACGACAAGACCCGGTTTGCCGAGGTCGCGCCGTCCGAAATCCGGATCAAGGGTCCGGGCCTGTGACCGCGCCGTTCATTCCCGTCAACACGCCGCTGCTCGACGGCAACGAGGCCGACTATCTCGCCGAGTGCATCCGGACCGGCTGGATCTCGTCGGAGGGACCGTTCATCAAGCGCTTCGAGCAGGCGATGGCCGAAATTGCCGGGCGGCGCCACGGCATCGCCGTGACCAACGGCTCGGTCGCACTCGACATCGCCGTTCATGCGCTCGGGCTCGAGCAAGGCTCCGAGGTCATCATCCCGACCTTCACGATCATCAGCTGCGCCGCCGCTATTGTGCGGGCCGGCCTCGTCCCCGTCGGCGTCGACTGCGATCCCGCGACCTGGAACATGACGGTCGAGGGTGTCGAGGCCGCGATCACGCCGCGCACGCGCGCGATCATGCTGGTCCACATCTATGGCCTCCCGGTCGATCTCGATCCGATCATGGCGCTCGCGCACAAGCACGATCTGAAGCTGATCGAGGACGCCGCCGAGATGCACGGCCAGACCTATCGCGGTGCGCCCTGCGGCAGCTTTGGCGACGTCTCGACCTTCAGCTTCTACCCCAACAAGCACGTCACCACCGGTGAAGGCGGTATGATCCTCACCGACGACGACGCGCTTGCCGATCGCCTGCAAGGCTATCGCAATCTCTGCTTCCAGCCGCAGCAGCGTTTCGTCCATGAGGAGCTCGGCTGGAACGCCCGCATGACCAACCTCCAGGCCGCGCTCGGCGTCGCCCAGGTCGAGCGCCTGCCGCGCACGGTCGAGCTCAAGCGCCGGATCGGCCGGCTCTATGACGAGCATCTCGGTGGCCTCAACAGCGTCCGCCGCCCGGTCGCCCGCACCGGCTATGCGGACAACATCTACTGGGTCTACGGCATCGTGCTCGGCGACGACGTGCCGTTCGACGCCAAGGAAGCAATGCGCCGCCTCGGCGAAAAGGGCATCGGCACGCGGCCGTTCTTCTGGTGCATGCACGAACAGCCGGTGCTGCGCCGGATGGGCCTGATGCTCGGTGAGTCCCATCCGAACGCGGAATACATCGCCCGCCGCGGTTTTTATTTGCCGAGCGGCCTTGCCTTGACCGACGACGAGATCGCTCGCTCTGCGCAGGCGCTGAAGGAGATTCTGGCGTGACGGTGTTCGCCGACTACGCGCCTTGGTACGACCTCTTGTATCAGGACAAGGATTACGCGGCGGAGACGGCGTTCGTCGAAGCGCGGCTGCGCGACCACCGCGTTTCCTCGGGCAGGCTGCTCGATCTCGGCTGCGGCACCGGCCTGCACGCGCTCGCCTTCGCGCGCCAGGGGTGGAACGTTGCCGGCATCGATCTCAGCCACGAGATGATCGCGAGTGCCAAGGCACGCGCCCAGCAGGCGGGACTTGCGATTCCGTTCCGGCAGGGCGATGCCTGTGTCGCGGGCCCCGAACGCGATTTCGATGCGGTCGTGTCGCTGTTCCACGTCGCCAGCTACCAGACCAGCCGCGATGCCCTGATGGCCATGTTCCGCACCGCGCACGCCGCGCTGAAGCCGGGCGGCGTTTTCTTTTTCGACTACTGGTACGGCGGCGCCGTGCTCGCGCAGGGCGTCGAGACCCGGGTCAAGGTGATCGAGCAGAAGCCGCTGCGCCTCACCCGCATCGCGCAATCCGATCATGACGAACAGGCCGCGACCGTCACGGTGAACTACACGCTGTTCTGCGAGGACACGGACCGCGCCACGATCCGGCGCGTCGATGAAGCGCACCGGATGCGCTACTGGTTTCCGTTCGAGATCGACGCGGCATTGCAGGCAAGCGGCCTCCAGCCGGCCGGCCACGCCGCATGGCTGACGCAGGACGCACCACATTCGAAGAACTGGGCGGCCTACGCGGTCGCCAGAAAGAGCGTCACGCCGTGAGACCGCTGCGGCTCGCCGTCATGCTGGAACAGGCCCTCGAAGTCGGCGGCGGCTTCCAGCAGCCGCTGAGCGACCTGCTCTGGCTGCGTGACTGGGCGGCCAAGTCGGGCAACGAGATCGTGGTGTACTCGCCCTATCCGAAGACGCTGGAGATCCTGAAGGAGTTCGGCGTCGCGGCCCGGCTGCGCAAGTTCGGCGTGCTCGACTATGTCTTCCTGTTCCTGAAATATTGCGGACCGTTCGATCTGGTCCAGATCGCACTGAAGCTGAAGTCGTCGTTCGAGCGCGCGCTGATCCGCGACGGCATCGACGTCGTGCATTTCACCTCGACCTCGAAGCGGCACTTGCTGCTCTATGAGCTGCCCTTCATCATCACGATCTTCGACGGCTGCCATCGCGACGCGCCGGAATTTCCGGAGGTCCGGACCTTCGGCGAATTCGAGCGCCGCGAGATCCTGTTCGGCCTCGCCAGCATCAAGGCGGCGGTCGTGATCGTCAACGCGCCCGAGCTGACCGACGATCTCTGCCGGCGCTACGCCATGGAAAGAGAGCGCGCGGTCTGTATCCCGTTCTCGCCCTCCACCTATGTCAGCCGATCCGCGCCCGATGCCGCTGCCGACGCGGCGGTGCTGGCGAAATATCGGCTCGAACCGGGCTATCTGTTCTATCCGGCGCAGTTCTGGCCGCACAAGAACCACATGACGCTGCTCGCCGCGCTCGCAAGCTTGCGCGAGCGGGGCATCACCGAACGGCTGGTGCTGTGCGGCTCGGACCGCGGCGGCCGCGACAAGATCGACGCGGCGATCCGCACTTACGGCCTGTCGGACCAGATCTCCATCATCGGCTTCGTCGAGTCCGCCGAGCTCGGCGCGCTCTATCGCGGCGCCTCGGCGCTGGTGATGCCGAGCTATTTCGGCCCGACCAATCTGCCGCCGCTGGAAGCCTGGGCGGTCGGCACGCCGGTGATCTATCCAGAGGCGTTCAAGGCGCAGGCGGGTGATGCCGCGATCCTGTTCGACTACGACGACCCGCGCTCTCTCGCGGATGCGATCGTCGCTCTGCGCACCGACGGCACGCCCGAGCGTTTGCGCGCAGCCGGCCATCGTCGGCTGGCGCAATTTGCCGAGGAGACCGAGGCCGGCCACCAGCAATTCGCCCGCCATTTGGAACGGCTGAAGCACCGGCTGGCGCTGACGCCGCGTTAAGGCGAGCTAAGCCGGAATCCGCGCGCGCAGCCGCTCGCGCAACGCGCCGCTCAACAGCGGGCTTGCGAGCACGGCGACCACGATCAGCCAGATTGCGCATTCGGCGAGGAAATGCACGAGCCCGCTGCCCGGCACCAGCGCGGTGATCGCGAGGCCGATCAGCCAGCCCGACGCCACGATGCCGATGGCCATGAGCAACAGGAAGGCGATGTGCCTGAACGGGTGATGCAGGGTCTGCCGCATGATCACCAGCCCGAGCAGTCCGAACTGGACCAGGATGTCGCTCGCGACCACCGCGAGCGCGGCGCCCAGCGGTCCGAGCCGCGGGATCAGGACAATTGACAGCACCAGGAAGACGACGAGCTGGAGTCCCTTGGTCCGGATCAGGAGCTCGCCGCGATTGCTGTGATTGGCAAAGACCAGCGCCAGCAGCGAAGGGGCGACGACCGCCGAGCCGAGCAGCAGCGTCACCGCGAGCGGCCCGTCATAGGGAATGCTGCCATGGGTCCACAGCGCGAAGAAGTCGGGCCAGAACGGCAGGAGCCCCGCGACGATCAGGCTGGCGAGCCCCGTCACGAACACCGAGCCATGGGCATAGAGCCGGCGCAGCCGCTCCCTGTCGCCGATTGCATGGTCGTGGCCGAGCTCGGCGCCGAGCGGCAGAGTGACCTGGAGGCAGAGCCCGCGCACCAGGCTCGCGATCACGCGCGTCAGGCCCCATTGCGCAACTGCGACGCGGTTCGTGACCAGCGCGGAGACGAGCAGCACCGGAACGTTGACGAGCGCGAGCTCGGTGACGTTGGCGACCGCAAAAGGCAGCGCGCGGCCGAACTGCCCGATGCTCCAGCGCCAGGATGGCGGTGCGAACGGCGATCGGCCGGCACGGCGCAGAAACGGAAACAGGCGCGGCGCGTCGAACGCGGCGATGAAGATCGCGAACAGCAGCTGCATCGACACGAAGGCAATCGCCACCGCCAGCAGGCTGCCATACACCGCCAGCGCGGCGAGCTGCGCGATCTGTCCGAGCAGCAGTGCGGCGTTTTGCAGCCAGACCGTCCGGCCGTACTGGCCGCGCACGCGATACAGGCCGGAGGCGAGATTGGCGGGCAAGGTGAGGAGCATGCCCAGCGTCATCACCAGCATCGCGACATCGAATGTCGGCGCCGCGTGAAAACCGAGCACTGCCGACGGCCGCGCGAGATACACGGCCGCGCACAGCAGGACACCCAGCACCGCGACGACCGCGAGATAGATCCGCAGCATGGCGCGATAGAAGTTCGCGGTCCGCCCGTCGCTGTCGGCGCTGGACTTGAAGGCGAGAAACCGGTTGACCGCCCGAAGCTGCAATCCGGCATCCGCCACGACGACGAGGCTGCCGGCCGCATAGATCGCGAGCCACGCCGCAAGCATGTCGCCGGTCCAGACGTGCAGGAAGGCCGGGATCAACAGCAGCTGCTGGGTCAGTCCCAGCACCATCTGGACCAGGTTCGCCGACCAGCCCTGAATGAGCCGACGGGCGCGGCCGACACCGCCGGATCCGCTCGGGCCGTCGGCCTTGCCGGGCGCGTCAATCTGCGTGTCGGTCAAGCCGCATCCTTCCCGGCAAGCGATCGGCCCGGCGCGCCCGATCGCCGACTGATTCCCAACGACGGCAGCCGCACACGCTGTGCCATCGGATCAAGGCGTTAAGGCCGCGTCTTAAGGCGATTGGAGAGCTTAGGCAATGGCATCCGAACCCGGGCGCCGGCGCTCAGAGCCCGTCCGACTCGCCGTTCTTCGGCGTGGCGCGCGGCACGGAGGGGGAGAACGCTGTATCGGTCGTGCCTGGCATCGTCAGCCTGCCGCCGGCATCCGCAGGCGGGCCCGTGGGGGCGGCCGCCGGGTCCGGCCGCTGCAGCGCCAGCACCTCGCTGCGATCGCCCTGTTTGAACGTCACCTCGCGCGGCTGAACCGAGGTCAGCGACCAGCCGCCGAGCGATTCGCCCTGCCGCAAGCGCACGACCTTCTGATCGCTGCGGTTCACGAGAATCGCAATGGCGTCGCCCTCGCCCACCACGGCCCCGACCAACAGCAGCGGCAGCGGCGCCTCGACCGCTTGGGGCGGCGGTGCAGAGATCTCTTCGACCGGCGATGCGGCGACAGCGCGCGGCGGCGGCCGGCGCATGGCCGAGAAGATCGGGCGCTCCTGGGTTACGGTCAGCGCCGAGAGCGGCACCGACCACAGCGGATTGCCGCGGGGAATTGGCCTCGCCACAGCCTGCTGCGCGGGCCGCGCGATCGGCCTCATCGTTCCGACATCGACGCTGTCGGCGGGGCTGCCCGCGGCGTCGTCGGGTAGAACATCCATGCGCGATGAGGTGGCAGCCCAGGTCTCGGCGGCGCCCAGAACCATGAACAACACGGCCAATCCTGTCGGTCTCAGCCACCCGGACATCGACATCCCCTGCGACCACCGGCCGCGCCACGACGACGGCGAGCCGCCAGCGCCAAACTAGTTCCGATCGGTACCGTCATCAACCCACGCCTGTCCTGCCCGAGTCAACGCGCACCCACGTTCTCTTCTGCATTTGTTGCAAGGCTTGAACATGTTGCCCAACGGCCACGATCGTTGAAATTGCAAGCGGAACGGCCAGGAACCCGGCCCAAATAGATGTCCGTTCATTGCCGGCCGCTGCAACGCCATGGGATTATGGCATGGGTGAAGGGCCTCGCCCTGCGGCCCAGCTGCACGCTGACGATGATTTCTTTGCTGATTTGAGAAGGCGGGATGGCGGGACCGACAAGGACGCGTGGGCAGATCGGATACGGGCTGCGGTCCGTCGCGCGCCATTCGCTGGCGACCCTGCTCGCGACCACGGCGCTCGGCGTCGTCGCCGCCCACGCCGTGGACGGCGACTGGAACGGCGCCAGCAGCGACTGGACGGATCCCACCAACTGGTCATCCAACCCGAGCGTGCCGGACGCAACTGCGACGTTCACCAACACCGGAAGCACGGGCGTCGACAACAACAACGGCGTCGTCGTCATCGGCACCATCCAGTTCACGCCCATCGCGCAGGCCTACTCGATCACGGTCGGCAACCCGTTCATCATCAATGGAACGGGCATCGTCAACGATTCCGGCACGACGCAGAATTTCGAAGTCACCTCCGGCAACAATCTGGTGTTCCAGAACAGCAGCACCGCGCGCAGCGGTATCGGGGACGTGACCATCACGAACGATATCGGCGGCACCGTCAACTTCATCCAGAACAGCACCGCGGGGACGGTGACCCTCGTCAATAGCGGCTTTGTTACGTTCGACGATTCGAGCTCCGCCGGCAGCGCTACGATCACCAACAACGCCAACGGCCAGATCGATTTCTTCACCAGCGCTTCGGCGGGCAGCGCCACGATCAACAACCTCGCATCGGCCACGCTGAACTTCCACAACACCACCACCGCCGCCACATCGACCATCAACAACGACGGAACGGTAACCTTCGACGGCTCCGCCAGCGCCGGCAGCGCCACGATCACCACCAACAACGGCGCAACGACGAACTTCACGGGCTCGAGCACGGGCGGCAGCGCGCAGTTCATCACCAATCTGGGCGGCACGGTCGACATTTCGGGCCTGACCAGCGGCGGCATGACGGCGGGCTCGATCGCCGGCGCCGGCAACTACGTGCTCGGCGCGAACACGCTCACCACCGGCAGCCTCAACAGCTCGACCCAGGTCGACGGCGTGATCTCCGGCACCGGCGGCGGGTTGACCAAGGTCGGCACCGGCACGCTGACGCTGACCGGCACCAACACCTATACGGGCGCAACCACGATCTCGGCCGGAACGCTGGCGCTGTCGGGCTTCGGCAGCATTTCATCGTCCAGTGTCGTGACGGTGAATGCGACGTTCGATATCTCCGCGTCCTCATTCCCGTTCAACGCCATCACGACGCTCGCCGGCAATTCCAGCGGTATCGTCAACATGGGCGGCAACGGGCTGTTCATTACCAATGGTTCGACCGAATTCGCCGGCGTGATCCAGGGCACGGGCGGGCTCGAGATCGGCGGCGGAACGCAAACGCTCACTGGCGTGAACACTTATTCCAATGTGACCCAGATCGATAGCGGCGGCACGCTGGCACTCAAGGGCAGCGGCTCGATCGCAAGCTCACTCTATGTCGCATTCTCGGGCGCAGGCGCCACGCTCGATATTTCGCAGACCACGTCAGGCGCTTCGATTGGCGGGCTCTTCTCGTTGAGCCCGGTGGGCACCGTCGCGCTGGGATCGAAGACGCTGACGATCACGAATGGATCGTTCTTCGGCGGCGTGATCCAGGACGGCGGCATCGGCGGCGGCACCGGCGGCAATCTTGCGATTGCAAACGGAGCGACGCAGCAGCTCTACGGCACCAACACCTATACCGGCACCACCACCATCGCGAGCGGTGGCGAGCTCGATCTCATCAATTTCGGCGGTAGCGACGGCAGCATCGCGACCTCGAGCAGCGTCATCGCCAACGGCATCCTCGACATTGCGAGCCTGAGCGGCGGCACCTCGATCAAGTCGCTGTCGGGTTCGGGCGCGGTCAATCTCGGCGCTAATACGCTGACGATCACGAACGGTAACAGCACCTTCGCCGGGATCATCGACGATGCCGGCGCCGGCGGCGGCCTGACGGTGGCGGGCGGCACGCAGACGCTGTCCGGCAACAACACCTATACCGGCGCCACCACCGTGAATGGCGGCACGCTGGTGGTGGACGGCTCGATCCTGAACAGCGCAACCACCGTCAACACCGGCGGCACGCTCGCCGGCAGCGGCACGGTCGCAGGCGTCCAGGTCAACGGCGGCACGCTCGCCCCGGGCAGCGCGGCGAGCCCGTTCGGCCCGCTGACGGTGAACGGATCGCTCATCTTCACGGCGGCCTCAACCTATCTGGTGCAGGTCTCCTCGACCAATGCCAGCCTCACCAACGTCACGGGCGCAGCCGACCTCGGCGGCGCGACGGTGAGAGTCAACTTCACCTCGGGTACGGTCAAGAAGCAGTACACGATCCTGAACGCGGCCTTCACCCTCGCCGGCACCAGCTTCAATTCGAACGTCGTCTCCAACATGCCGACGCTCAACGCGACACTGAGCTACGACACCAGCAACGTGTTCCTCAACGTCAACGTCAACTTCGCGCAGGCTGGCGGCCTCAATGTCAACCAGCAGAACGTCGCGAGCACGCTGACCAATTTCTTCAACTCGACCGGCGGCATCCCCGCGGCCTTCGCTGCGCTGGCGCCGGCGGGGCTGACGACCGCTTCGGGCGAGCTGGGCACCGGCATCATCCAGTCCGCGATCAACGCCGACGGCCAGTTCCTGAACCTGATGCTCGACCCGACCGTCATCGGCCGCAGCGGCGGCTTTGCCAAGGCAGGCAGCGTCGCGCAATTCGCCGAAAGCGATGACGCGGCCGCCTATGCGTCGATGCGTCCGGCCAACGCGCGCGAGCGCGAGGCCTATGCGATGGCGACCAAGGCGCCGCTGCTCTCGTCGCGGCCGGCCAACCGCTGGAGCGTCTGGGCCGCCGGCTATGGCGGCGCAGCCGAGGTCGGCGGCAATGCGCTGGTCGGCTCGCAGGACCTGACCGCACGGGTCTGGGGCGGCGCGGCCGGTGCCGACTACAGGATCTCGCTGGACACGCTTGTCGGCTTTGCGCTCGGCGGCGGCGGGCTGAATTATTCGCTCGCCAATGCGATGGGCTCGGGCTCCGCCGATTTGTTCCAGGCCGGCGTCTATGGCCGGCACAATTTCGGGCCGGCCTATGTCTCAGCCGCCCTCGCCTATGGCTGGCACGACGTCACCACCAACCGCACCGTCGCGCTCGCAGGCGCCGACCAGCTCCAGGGCCGCTTCAAGGCCGACACATTCTCGGCCCGCTTCGAGGGCGGCTACCGTTTCGCGACGCCGATGGTCGGCATCACGCCCTATGCGGCGGCCCAGGTGACAAACTTCAACCTGCCCAATTATTCCGAAGTCAGCCTCAATGGCGGCGGGCTGTTCGCGTTGAACTATGCCGCGCAATCCCTGACCGACACCCGCTCCGAGCTCGGCCTGCGCACCGACAAATCCTACGCGATGCAGAACGGCGTGCTGACGCTGCGCGGCCGCGCCGCCTGGGCGCATGATTACAATCCGAGCCGCGCCGTCACCGCGTTGTTCCAAACCCTGCCGGGCAGCAGCTTCGTCGTCAACGGCGCCAGGGTCGACGCCGATTCCGCGCTGGTCAGCGGCAGCGCCGAGATGAAGTGGCTGAGCGGCTTCTCGGTCGCCGGTACGTTCGACGGCGAGTTCTCCGGCAACGTGACGAGCTATTCCGGCAAGGGCGTGTTCAAATACAGCTGGTGAGCGCCGTGCACGCTCCTACTTCCCCGCCTGCCACTGGCCGGAGACGCCCAGGATAACCCTGACGCGGCCGGTGCCGGCCTCGTTCAGCGCGGTGGTCTGCGGCACCTGGACGTCGAGCTGATCGACGAACAGGAACGGCATGCCGGCCTCGAGATCGTAGAGCAGCTTCTGGAGCGCGGACTGCTCCAGCTCGCAGCTCACGACGAGACCGACGAAACCGTCCTTGGTCTGCGCACCGGAGACGTCGACCTGCGAAGACTGCACCGAGCCGCCGACATTGCCGACCGCGGCCGCAACCCGCTGCAACAGGTTGGCGCCGGCGACCGTCACCGTCGGTCCTTCCAGGAACGGCGTGCCGGGATGCTCCGCCGCCGAGGATGCGGCATTGCCGGGACCTGCCTTGCGGCCGCGCAACTGGTCGAGCAGGTCCGAGGTCTGCGCCAGGGCCTGGCGGTGGGCGATGACGTCGGCGACCGACAGGCCCGCCATCAGCAACAGCCCGCCGGCAATCGCAAAATAGAGCGTGACCGAGATCAGCCGCGATCCAGCGAGCGCCCGCGCAACCGCGTTTCCGCTTCCAATCCCGACGCTGCTCATGGTGCGTTCCTCGGTTCGATCTGCGCCTCGATGTGGAAGCGCTCGCCGGGGTCGGAGGAGGCCCGCGTGGTCGGGGCGTAGAAGGTCGCGCGGGTGAAATGCCGGGACTGCTCGATCAGCGGAATCAGCGAAGGCGCGTCGCGCGTGATGCCGGCGATCTGGACCTTGTTGCCGGCCAGATGCAGCTCGGTGACATAGGTGTGGTCCGGCAACAGGCGGCTCAGCGACTCCAGCACGATCACGCTCGCCGGCGTCTCGTATTTCCGCCGCTCGAGAAGCGCCAGCGGCGAGCGGTCACCGCCGTCGCCGCCGGAGCGGATCGCGGCGCGGCGCTGGGTGATCTGCCGGTCGAGCTCGCTCTCCTGCGCGCTGAGACTGTCGGCCAGATAGCCCGCGGCAATCGATCCGACGACCGCGGCGGCGGCAACGACAGCCAGCACGGCTTGCAGCGTCCGGCTCAGCCGCGCCGGGTCGACCGCGCCGCGCGATTTCTGCTCGAACACCTTGATGCGCACGCCCTCGGCGGTCTCCGCCGCGACCGCGATCGCGGAGGGATGGAAGCCGGACACCGCCTCGACATAGCCCATGGCCAGCTTGCGCGGTGCCGCCGCGATCAATGTCGTGATGCTCTCGCTGCCATGCGCGGCCGGCGCGCTGCAGCCGAACACGGCTTCGCTCGCGCTCCACGGCGTCAGGCGGTCGATCTGTGCCCGCACGATGCCGTCGAGAAAATCGGCCGCACGGGCGGGCAGCTCGAGCGGACGGAACAGGAAGCGCGCCGGCCGCAGCACGATCTCGACACGGCTGCCGCGAACGATCTGCGCGAGATTGGCGCTGGCGAACGCGCCGTCCACGAACGCGATCTCCTTGGGCGTATTCTCCGATTTTGCAGCTTCCAGCGCGAACGCGCCCTTCTCGTCCTCGACCAGCCGCACCACGCGCGGCGACACCATCCGCTCCAGCCCGGAGACGACTGCCGCCGCCACGGTGCCGGTCCAGGCATCGACAATGGCGCGAAGGGAATTGAGCGAGCTCATCTCACAAAGGCTTTCCGGCGGAGCCGTCGAAGGCATTATGCCACGACAATACACGATAGGGCTCATCGCCGCTTTCGAGAAGCAGGATGACGATCTCTGTCGAGCTCTGGCGGCGCGAGGGCGCCTCGACGGCGACCGTCAGCCGGTAGGCCTTCGAGCCTTCGATCGTCGCATTGGTGTTGCCGGCGAGCCCGATCAGGGATCGCGGATCGACATTGGGATCGGCGCGGTCGCGCAGCACCTGTTGCAGCGTCTGCGGCGTCATGCCGGGCAGCGCCGCCACCACCTGCGGCGCGGCGTCGAGCACGTTCACCGTCCGCATGTTGCTGAACACGGTGACGAAGGGCAGCACGCGCTCGACCACCGCGGGCGGAATGCCGCGCACCAGCCACAGCTCGTCGCTGTGCGGAAACGGCGCATGACGCGGCAGATAGGACGCGCCGAGCGTGCGGTAAAAGGAATCCTCGGGATTGTCCTGGCCGGGCTCCGTCGACGATCGCCAGGCCAGGATCCGATCGGCATAGGTGGGTGCATCCGTCGCGGAGACGCCGAGCGTCGTCATCAGGCCTGTGAGGACCGGTTTCGGCGCCATGTTGAGATCGATGCGGGCGGCTTCCGAACGGAACGTCACGGTCACCCGGCCCGCCCCGACGCGGGCATTGAAGGTGCCGCTGGTCGGACGCGTCGCCTCGTTCTGCGCCGTCAGCCGGTAGGCCGCAAGCTCGAGGCCGGCATTCACCAGTGCGTCGGCCTGCAACCGGTCGGTGTTGACCGCGACCGTGACCGCGGTGTTGGTGACATAGCTCAGATAGATCAGCGCGAGCGCCGCCAGCGCAGCCAGCATCCAGAGCACCGCGATGACGATGAAGCCACGGCTTTCGCGAAGCGTCCCACGATCGTCCGGCGTGCCGCTCAAAGCTGCTGCTCCTGTTTCTCCGGCTGTTGCGGCCGCTCACGCGCCGTCACGCAGGTCGCCGGATTCTTGGCCCGCGCGCATTCGGCCGGCGCGGTGATATGCGGCATCGCCGCTGCCGAGACCGCCAGCACCTGGCCTGTGGCGCCGTCGCGCACCCGGATGCGAATGCGCTCCGGCAGTTGCGCCTGGCCGCGCCAGACCGGCTGCCATTGCCCGTCCGACCCGGCATAGGAGAAGCTCACGCGGAACGGCGCGCGGATCAGCACGACCTGGTCGACGAAGCGGATCTGTCCGTCGGTCGGCATCGGCTGGAACGGCGCGCGCTCGCGCACCAGCGCGAGCCCCTGGGCGTCGGCCTTCTCGATCAGGCGGATGAATTCGAGCCCCGGACGCGCGCTCGGGCCGATTGCGGTCCGCACGAAGGTCACCGACAATTCGCCGCCGTCGAACAGCGGCACCCTGGCGTCGCTGTTCACGGCCATCTGCTCGGCGACGGACAGATCGGCGACGATACGGTCGAGCCCGGTGGCAAGACGTTCGGCGCGCTGCACACGGGCGATGCCGCGATTCCAGTTCGGCAGCCACTGCGCCGTCACCGTCGCCAGCGCCGCCAGGATGACCGTCATCAACAACGTCGCCAGCAGCACCTCGAGCAGGGTGAAGCCCGCTTCGGAGGCGATCGCGCGGCGCAGGCGTTTCATTGCACGGCCCTCGGCACCAGCTTCACCGTCGTGATCTGGAGCGCGCTGCCGTCGGCGCGCTGGAGGCGCAGATTGACCGCCAACGGCACGAAGCGATCGGTGTCAGGATTGCCGCCGGGCACATTCATCGGCGCGACGTCGACGCGCCAGCGGCTGCCGGCCAGCCCGCCGCTCTGCCGGCCGGGCTTCAGCAATCTGCGCGCTGGCAGGTCCGCAAGCAGCGTCTCCGCCGTGCCGGCCAGCACCAGACGCTGGTCGATCGAGCGCGTGCCCTTCGCCGTGGTGGCGATGACCGAGCCGATGGTTCCGAGCACGATCGCGATGATCGCAAGCGCGACCAGCGCCTCGATCAGGGTGAAGCCGGCGGCGCTGTTAGAGCAGCTTGTTCGCGACAATCTCGACGCCTCCGGTCAACCAGTTGACGCGCACCTCGTAGCCCATGCCCGGCCGCGCCAGCGCGATCACCCCGCCGCACGACATGCCCGACGGAAAGAAATCGATCGACCGTCCCGCCGCGCGATCGGCGCAGCGCGAGGCCAGCGTCGCCTGCACGGTCACGTCGTTCGGCAGGCGGATGATCCGCCCGGTGACGCCGGAGCGGATCGCGCGCGCCTCGGCATCCACCTGCGTCGTCACTCTGACTTGCCGGCGCAGCGCCGAGTTGCGGTCGGCCTTCAGCAGCGCCGCGGTCTCGACCGCGTAGCTTTCCAGCTTCGCCCGCGTCGTCGAGCGCGGGATCGCCGGCAGAACGATCGCCGCGAGCAGGCCGATGATCGCGAGCACGCACAGGATCTCAATCAGCGCGAAGCCGCGCGCATCGCAGATTGCCTCAGCGCGCGCCGCTGACAATGTCTGCCGCCGTTCCACTGCCGCCTTCCTGACCGTCGGATCCGAGCGAGATGATCTCAAACGGTGCGTTCGTGCCCGGTGAGCGATAGACATAGATGTGGCCCCAGGGATCGTTGGGGACGACACCGCCGCGCAAATAAGGCCCGTTCCAGCCGGCCTGATTGTTGCTGCGCGTCAGCGACGCGAGGCCTTCATTGGACGTCGGATAGCGGCCGAGGTCGAGATAAAACAGATCGAGCGCGCTGGAAAAGCTCTCGATCTGGATCTTCGCCGCCTTCGCCTTGGACTCGCTAAGATAGTTCAGCACCCGCGGGCCAACCAGCGCCATGATCATCCCGATGATGGTGATGACGACGAGCATCTCGACGAGGGTGAAGCCCGCCTCCCCTCGCCCTGCGCGCCGCCGGCCGCGCCTTATGGATCGATGTTTGGTCACATGAGTCCCTTCCTATTGCCAAATCTAGCCGACAATCTGACTGACCGACATCAGCGCCGTCATCACCGACGTGATCAGGCCGCCGACGACCAGGGAGATCGCGATGATCGCCGCAGGCCCCGCAATGCCGACCGCGCGGTCGAGCATGCGTTGCAGCTTGGCCTCGTAGAATTCGGCGATCCGGCCGGACAACATCGGCAACTGCCCGGTCTCGTCGCCGAGTCTCAGCATGCGCACCGCCATCGCCGGCAGCGCTTGGGTCTCGGCCAACGCGTCGGAAAGCTTCGAGCCGTGGCGAACGCGATCGGCGGCATCGCTCCAGACCGCGGACGGACCGGTCGTCGCCATCATGTCGATCAGGATCCGCAGCGTGGTTGTGAGGTTGACGCCGCTGCCGAGCAGCAGGCCGAGATTGCGGCAGAACAGCGCCGTGCGGTATGAGCTCATCAGGTTGCGGATCGCCGGCAGCCGCGTGATCGCATTGGTAAGGCCGCGGCGGACGCGCTCTTGCCGCAGCAACAGCCAGACCGCCGCGATCGTGGCGGCAAGTCCGGCCAGCACCGCGTCGGAATTGCCGCGCAGGAAGGTCGAGATGTTCAGGAAGACGCCGACGATCGGATCGACCTTGGCGCCGAAGTCCTGCAAGACGCTGGCAAACTGTGGCAGCACGAAGGTGAGGAAGAACAACAGCACACAACCCGCCGCGCCCAGCACGAACAGCGGATAGCGGATCGCATCCGACAGCCGGCGCCTCAAGGCCTCGCTGCGCGTGCGCTCGCCGGCCAGCACTTCCAGCACCTGATCCAGCGATCCCGACGCCTCGCCGACCCGCACCAGCGCGATATACATCGGCGGAAACAGTCCCTCATGGCGCGCCAGCGCCTCGGCAAAACTCTCGCCCGAAACGACGCGCGAACGAATGTCGGCAACGACCGGGCGTAACCTGCCGAGATCAGGATCGGCCGCGAGCAGTTCCAGGCCGTCATTGATGCGGGCGCCGGCACGCAGCAGGAGCGCGAGATCGCGGGTCAGGATGGTCACGTCTTCGGGCTTTGGCCTGTTGAACAGGCTGAACACACTGCCGTCCGCACCGCCCTCCTCCGGCGTGACGTTGTCGACCAGCACGAGGCCGAGCCGCTCGATCCGCTGCGCGACGTCGCCGGGCCCGGGCGCGGCGATGGCGCCGGAGACCAGTTCGCCGTTGGCATTGAGCGCGCGGTAGCGATAGTTCGGCATGATATCTAGCGCACCTGGGTTTCTAGCGCACCGTCGTGACGCGGAAGACCTCGGGCACCGTCGTCATCCCGCCCCGGCATTTTGCGACCGCATCCTCCAGCATCGTCGTCATGCCACCGTGCATCGCGGCGGCATCGATGCTGTGAGAGTCGGTCTGGGGCCCGATCAGCGCGCGCACCTCGTCGGACATTTCGAGGATCTCGAACACGCCGTTGCGGCCGCGATAGCCGGTGCCGCCGCAGCGCTCGCAGCCGCCGGCCTCGTGCACGACCTCGCCGGCCTTGAAGCCAATCACCGCAAAGCGCGGATCCTTGGCGAGATCGGCCTCGGTCAGCGTGTGCGGCACCTTGCAGCGGTCGCAGAGCATGCGCACCAGGCGCTGTGCGACCACCGCACGCAGCGTCGACTTGAGCAGGAAACCCTCGATGCCGAGATCGATCAGGCGCGGCACGGCGGCGGCCGCGGTCTCGGTATGCAGCGTCGTCAGCACGAGGTGGCCGGTGAGTGCGGCGTGGATCGCGATGTGCGCGGTCTCGGCGTCGCGGACCTCGCCGACCATGATCACATCGGGGTCCTGACGCACGAAGGCGCGCATGGCGGAGGCAAACGTCAGCCCGATCGACGGCTTGACCTGGGACTGGTTGATGCCGGGGATCTCGTACTCGACGGGATCCTCGATGGTGAGGATCTTTCGCGTCGGCTCGTTCAGGATCGACAGCATGGTCGCAAGCGTCGTGGTCTTGCCGCTGCCGGTGGGGCCGGTGATCACGATCATGCCATGCGGCATTGCGAGCAGCCGCGTCATCGCGCCCTCGTCGCGCGCGCCGAGTCCGAGCTTGCTCATCTCGAGCAGGCCGCGGTCGCGCGGCAGCAGGCGGATGACGGCGCTCTCGCCATGCTGCGTCGGCATGGTCGCGACGCGGACGTCGAGCTCGCTGCGCCCGACCCGCACGCGCGCCGCGCCGTCCTGCGGCAGGCGCCGCTCGGCGATATTGAGGCTGGCGAGAATCTTGATGCGCGAGATCAGCGCCTGCGGCGGGATGCCGTGCGGCGACGGCAGCGCGCGCAGAAGGCCGTCGACACGCATGCGCACCACGAGACCGGCGCGGAACGGCTCGACGTGAATATCGCTGGCGCGCAGATCGACCGCGCGCTCCAAAAGATCGTTCAGCGCGCGCACCACCGGCGCGCCGCTGGCGAGATCGCGCAGGCTCTCGATGTCGTCGTCGGATTGGGCACCGCTCCGCACGCCGTCGTCGGTCTTCGCATCACCGACGTCGGCCCTCTGGTCGAGCACCGTCGTAATGTCCTCATATGACGCCACGACGACATCGACCGGCGCACCGAACACGATTTCGGCGGCGCGAATGGCAGCCGTGTCGGAGGGGTCGGCGACAGCCAACCGAAAATCGCCATTTTGCGCGCTGAAGGGAAAGATCGTGGACTCGCGCAGGAAACGGCGCGAAAAGCCGTCGAGGCGAGGCGTGGTCGCGAGCAGTTGCGGCAGGCTCAGCCGGAGCAGAGCAAAATAATCGGCCACTTCGTCGGCGAAGTCGGCCGCGGAGAGATCGGTGGCCTCCCAGAATTCGCGCAAAGGTCGGGTCAGCGCCGGATTGGCCGGCTTTTCCACGCGGACATGCGCCCGTGGCGGCAGTGCATACTTTTCCAGGAGATGCTGTCGGAAGCTATCTGCGGAGCGGTCTCGCATCGCATTCACAGCGTTGACCTTGTTACTTGAATGCAACAGCTTCTACGGGTGACGGAAAGTCTTTGCCCTTGACTTATTTCTTAGCAAAAACATAATCGTGGCGCAAATTATTGCGCGTCCGAGCCAAGGGGGATCGGATGCATTCTTCAGTCACTCTCAGCGTTGGCAGGCGTATTTTGTTTGAAGTGGTCCAGCCGCTTTTGCGCCGCCGCTCAGCGTTGACTGGAACGCTCGTTCTGTTGTCGTCCGCCTTCCTGCTCACGGCCTGCATCGTCACCGCCGACCAATCGGTGGAGGCGGACCCCAGGGATCCCCGCGCGCAGGACATCGCCGACAAGGTCCGCTCCATCGATCTTCAGCCACGGCAACCTGCGGATGCGGGGGCCAGCGGCATCGCCCAGTCGAAATCGTCGAAACCCGCGATCTATCTCAGCGATGGTGCAGCGCCGCAAGGTGGCGCGCTCGCCGAACGCGACGATGCCGGCGGCAGCGGCTACGACCTCAATTTCGAGAACGCGCCGGTCGCGACCGTCGCAAAGGTCATCCTTGGTGACGTACTCAACGTCGGCTACACGATCGACCCGCGCGTGCAGGGGACCGTGACGCTTGCCTCCGTGCGCCCGGTGCCCAAGGCGGACGCGCTCTACGTGCTGGAGAATGCGCTGCGCATGTCCGGCGTGGCGGTGGTGCGCGACCGCACCGGCTATCGCCTGCTGCCGGCACCGGAAGCCGGTCCCGGCGGCATCGACCGTTCGGCGAACGCCGCGGCGGGCCAGGGCATCACGGTGGTGCCGCTGCGCTATGTCTCGGCCCAGAACATCTTCAAGCTGCTCGATGCCTTCGGGGTGAAGGCCTCGACCATGCGTCCCGACGGTGCCCGCAACACGCTGATCGTCAGCGGCAGCGGTACCGACCGGGCGACCGCGATCGACACCATCCTGTCGTTCGACGCGGACTGGATGCGCGGGCAATCGGTCGGCATCTTCCCGGTGCGCAACTCCACGCCCGAGCCGCTCATCGCCGAGATGGAAAAGATCATGGATTCAGGCGAAGGCGGCCTGGGCCAGGGCGTGGTCAAGTTCCAGCCGATCGGCCGCCTCAACTCGATCATGGTCGTCAGCCAGAAGCCGGAATACCTCAAGCGCGCGCAGGTGTGGATCGCGCGGCTCGACCGCTCCGACACCGATGGCGTGAACCTGAAATCCTATCCGCTGCGCTACGGCAATTCCAAATCGGTGGTGGCGCTGTTGAACGAGATCCTGTTCAGCCAGAGCGCGACCGGCACGTCCTCGCCCGACAATGCCTCGAGCCAGATTTCACCGGGCTCGGGCGTCGCGACGTCCTCGTCCGGAACCAACCCCGTGGCCTCGCTCAGCGCGCTTCCGACCGCGGCCGCGGGCGCCGCTACTCCGGTCACCGGTGCTCCCGGCTCTTCGTTCGGTGCGCGTCCGGCGCCTCCGGCCGCCACCGGCACGCCCGGCCAGGACAACGGCGCCGGCTCGCTGCTTGGCTCGGGCTCGAAACCCGCCAACGCTGCGATCCTACAGAACGTGCGGATCACCGCCGACGTCACCAACAATGCAGTGCTGGTCTATGCCAACGCGGAATCGCAACGCGTCGTCGAGCAGACGATCCGGCAGATCGACCGGCCGCAGCGCCAGATCGGGATCGAGGCGACGATCGCCGAGGTCACGCTGAACGACCAGTTGAACTACGGCGTGCAATTCTTCCTCGCCAGCAGGCAGGGCTCGATCTCCAACACCATCTCGGGCGTCAGCAATTCGGCCACGATCGGCAGCAATATCGAGGGAACAAGCACCGCGGTAAACGCCGCGGCCGGCGCGCTGCTCGGACGCGTGCTGCCGGGCTTCAACTTCCTGATTGGCTCCGAAAACTCGCCGCGCGTCATTCTCGACGCGCTGCACGGCGTCACCAACGTCAAGGTGCTGTCGAACCCGTCGCTGGTGGTGCTGGACAACCAGGCGGCGACCCTGCAGGTCGGCGACCAGGTGCCGTTCTCAACCGGCACCGCGACGGTGCTGACCGCCAACAACACCGTCGTCAACACCATCGACTACAAGAACACTGGCATCATCCTGCGCGTGCTGCCGCGCGCCAACGCCAACGGCAATGTCGTGCTCGACATCGAGCAGGAGATATCGAGCGTGGCCGCCGGCAGCGCCAACTCGCTGACGCCGACGATCTCGCAGCGCCGGGTCAAGAGCTCGATCGCGGTGACGAGCGGGCAGACCGTGCTGCTCGCCGGCCTGATCAGCGAGACCGAGAACAGGCAGCGCCAGGGCATTCCGATCCTCGATTCCATTCCCGGCATGGGCGATGCCTTCTCGCACCAGACCACCGCGCGCGCCCGCACCGAGTTGATCCTGTTCATCCGCCCGACCGTCATCAAGGACGGCGTCGATGCACATGTCATTGCCGAGGAAATGCGCAGCAAGATGAACAGCCGCCTGGTCGGCACCAGCAATCCCGTGGTCACCGTGAGCCCGCCCGGGGCGGCGCGCTAAGGGCGTGACGGATCAGGCTGAGGACGACATCGGCCTGCCGCTGGTGCTGAGCCTCGCGCTGCTGGTGGGCGTCTTTGCGAGCCTCGTCACGGCGCCGGGCGCCGAAGGCCTGTATGGCGCGTTCCTGGCCGCCCTGATGCTCGCCATCGCGGCGAACGACGCGCGCCACTATCTCATTCCGAATGAGCTGACAGGCGCGGCCTTCGCGCTCGCCCTGATCCGCGCCGGTGCGTACGTGCCCGACATCGGCGTCGAGGCGCTGCTCTGGCCGGTGGCCCGCGCGGCCGCTGTGGCGCTCCCGCTCCTGGTTCTGATGGCTCTGTACCGGCGCTGGCGCGGCCGCGACGGGCTCGGGCTTGGCGACGTCAAGCTCGCCGCGGTCTGCGGCGCATGGCTCGATCTCACAACCGTGGCCGCGGTGATCGAGCTTGCGGCGCTGCTCGCGATCGGGGCCTATCTCATCCATGCTGCCCTGCGAAGACAGCGGCTGCGCCCCACGGCCTTCCTGCCGTTCGGGCTGTTCCTGGCGCCGGCGATCTGGATCGGCTGGCTGGGCGAGACCTGGTACGCGAACTGGCTGAGCGGCTGGCCGGGCTAAACCAAAGCATGATCCGGACCCGCAGGGCCGCGTTAGCGCAAAGTGCGCAGCGGTTTTCCCTCGCGACAAACGCGGAACGCGTTTGCGCGGAAATGCGGTCCCAACAGCCCAAGGTGGCAGCCGCCGCAACGGCGGCGACTGTATTTTTCTCGGGCCGGCGATCAGTGCTCGCGGCTCGGCGCCCATTCCAGCGCCCGCAGGCGGGCCTGGGCGATCTCCCCGCGCGTCATCTTGGTGGTGACGGCATCGCGGATCCGGGCCCTTGCCTCGCGCGACCGCGGCGGCGCGGCGGCCGTCGACAGATTGAGCCATTTGGAGGCTTCGACGATGTCCTGCGGCACGCCAAAGCCGCGGTCGTAGAGCAGCCCCAGCGAATACTGGGCGAGGCTGTCGCCCTGCTCCGCCGCCCGCCGGTACCACATCGCGGCTTCCGTGTAGTTCTGCGGCACGCCGCGCCCGGTCTCGAACAGGAAGCCGAGATAGGACTGCGCCGCCGCATTGCCCCGCTCGGCCAGCGGAATGAAGACGCGGGAGGCCGTCACATAGTCCTGACGATGAAAGGCGGAGACGCCCTGGCGGAGGGACTGGGCATGGGCCGGGATCACCAGCGCGAGCATCAGGAGAATGGCGGCGCAGCCCCATCCCGCCCGTCGCGAAAAGCCGCGCACCCATCCCTGCGGGGCTACACGGCAAAACCCCGGATCGTGGCTGTCGAGGGTCACCATCCCACCCGCTCCCCTTGCTTGCGCAGCCAGATTAGTCCGTGGGTAGCTCGAAATCCATAGTGCACGCCGGCCACAAAAAAGCTCCGGGCGCACCGCGCCCGGAGCTCATCAATTGGACCAGGCCTAGTGATATCCGCCGGCGGTACCCGGCGTCGTGTCCGGGTTGTTGCCGTTGATCTGGTTGTCCAGATACGACAGCACGCTGCCGACGGTCGCCGCGCCCAGATTGTTGACGATCATCGAGCGTCCGATCCGCGCCCCAGCAGTGCCGCCGAGGAAGAAGCCCGTGCTCAAATTCTCCGAGATGCTGCTGTTGTTGACCTGAGCGTTAGACGATCCCTGCACGCTCAGACCGACGAAGTTCTTGTGGATGGCCGTGTTGTTGATCAGGCTCCGCGAACTGCCACCGTTCGTGTTGATGCTAACCCCGGCGCCGTCAGCCGCGGTGCCGTTGTGCGAGATCACGCTGTCGCGGATCATCAGCATCGAGTTGAAGTTCGACGGGTTGACGAAGACGCCGACGCCGGCCGCACTGTTGAAGTTCCTGATGAAGCAATGCTCGATGAGCACCGAGGCCGCCTGCAGGACGTTGACGCCCTTGAGCCCGGTTCCGGCGCCGTCGATGTCCAGACCGCGCAGCACGATGTGGTCGGTCGCAGCTGCATTGACGTTGATGCCATTGGTTCCGGCCGCCAGCACACCACCCACGACACCCTCGCAGTAGACCGAGATCGCCTTGGTGATGGTCAGGGTGCCGAAGCCCGCGGAATCGAGGCAATTGATCTCGCCGCCAGCCGCGGTCTTCGAGATCGCGCCGGCAAAGGTCTTGCACGGCGCCGTGCGGCTGCACGGGTTGACGTCATCGCCCACACCTGAAACCCAGGTTCGGGTGGCCTGGGCGTGAGCCGATTGCGACGTGACGAACGGTAAGAGCAATCCCGCCATGAGAGCCCATAGAGCAATGCGACGCATTTTGAACCTCCTAAATTGAACTGAAAAATTTCAAGCTGTTGTCATGTCAGAAGCTTCTCGAGACGCACAGGACTAGTGATACCCGCCAGCTGTTCCCGGCGTGGTGTCCGGGTTGTTGCCGTTGATCTGGTTGTCCAGATACGACAGCACGCTGCCGGTGGTCGCCGATCCCAGATTGTTGACGATCATCGAGCGGCCGATCCGCGCCCCCGCAGTGCCGCTGAGCGCGAAGCCCGTGCTCAGGTTCTCCGAGATGCTGCTGTTGTTGACTTGGACGTTGGACGATCCCAGCACGTTCAAGCCGATGAAGTTCTTGTGGATGGCGGTGTTGTTGATCAGGCTCCGCGAACTCCCGCCGTTGGTGTTGATCTGAATCCCGGCGCCATCGGCCGCGGTGCCGTTATGCGAGATCACGCTGTCGCGGATCATGAGCATCGAGTTGAAGTTCGACGGGTTGACGAAAATGCCGACGCCGCCCGCGCTGTTGAAGTTCCTGATGAAGCAATGCTCGATGACCACCGAGGCCGCCTGCAAAACGTTGATCCCCTTGATCCCGGTGCCGGCGCCGTCGATGTCCAGACCGCGCAGCACGATGTGATCGGTCGCGGCTGCATTGATGATGACTCCCGTGGTCAGGGACGCCAGTATCCCGCCAACGACACCTTCGCAGTAGATCGAGATCGCCTTGGTGATGGTCACGGCGCCGAATCCCGCGGAGTCGAGACAGTTGATCTCGCCGCCAGCCGCCGTCTTCGAGATCGCGCCGGGGAAGGTCTTGCACGGCGCAGTGCGACTACACGGGTTGGCATCGTCGCCGACGCCCGAAACCCAGGTTCTCGTCGCTTGGGCGTGAGCCGGCTGCGAGGCAATCAATGGGACGAACAATCCCGCAACCAGGGTCCAAAGTGCAATTCGACGCATTTCTTCCTCCCGAGATGAAGCTGAGATTCCCAGCTTGTTGCCATGCACAAGTATTCGCTGCCGTAGCCAGCGCGGCGCGCGGCACTACGGCATCACTCTCCACATTTCGTTGAAGATTCCCCGCCGCTTTCGGCGCTCGCAAATATGGCCTTAGTGTTGAAATTCTTGGATACGCAAGGCTACAGGGAAAATGGAAACAGGCTTCTTTGGCATTTCAAATCGCGCAACTGTTGCGCGATTGGCTGCGGGCCTTCTAGTGGTCGCGCAGGATCAGGCAAGGTTCAATTTAACGTGCATTTTTTGTGTATGAAAACCTCCCCGACGTCCCAGAATATATTCCACGGAGGCCGTCGCGGCAGGCGGATTGCAGGCGCTTCATGCATGTCCCGCAATTCACGACACTGCACGCAAGCTGTGACGGCGATGATCGTCCGTGCTGCGTCGATTCGACGCGACGAGGCAGTACCGTCAGGCCAGCAAGAAGCCGGCACCGTGCAGGTTGTGTAGAAACTCAGCCAGACCGTCGGTCACGGCCGTGTCGTGGTTCGCGCCGACGGCGCCGTCGCCGTTGAGATCCTGATGGAATGTCGTCTCCAGCGCCTTCAGCGACGCGTCGGTGGCTGACACCTCCGGCGCAGCGGCGAGTGTGGTCAGGAAGTTGCCGTTGCTGTCCGTGCTCCAGATCGAAAAATGTCCGTCCGGTCCGTACTTCCAGGCGACATCATAGCCGCCGCCCGACACCTGCTCGGCGCCAACCACAGACCATGACCCCCAATTGGCGGCGATCACCGGATTGCCCAGATACTTCAGAACAGGTCCGGTGCCCGTGCTGATGCTGTTCAGGTGATAATTGTCCCCGGACAGCACCAGGCTGGTCGATCCGGCCGACTCGATCGTGACGTCGCCGGTCACAGCGACCGGAAGACCGATCGTGCCGTCGCCGTTGAGATCCTGGTGGAACGTCGTCTCCAGCGCCTTCAGCGACGGGTCGGTGGCTGACACCTCCGGCGCAGCGGCGAGTGTGGCCACAAAGTTGCCGTTGCTGTCCGTGCTCCAGATCGAAAAATGTCCGTCCGGTCCGTACTTCCAGGCGACATCATAGCCGCCGCCCGACACCTGCTCGGCGCCAACCACAGACCATGATCCCCAATTGGCGGCGATCACCGGATTGCCCAGATACTTCAGAACAGGTCCAGTGCCCGTGCTGATGCTGTTCAGGTGATAATTGCCACCGGACAGCACCAGGCTGGTCGATCCGACCGACTCGATCGTGACGTCGCTGGTCACAGCGACCGGGATACCGATCGTGCCGTCGCCGTTGAGATCCTGATGGAATGTCGTCTCCAGCGCCTTCAGCGACGCGTCGGTGGCTGACACCTCCGGCGCAGCGGCGAGCGTGGCCACAAAGTTGCCGTTGCTGTCCGTGCTCCAGATCGAGAAATGTCCGTCCGGTGCGTACTTCCAGGCGACATCATAGCCGCCGCCCGACACCTGCTCGGCGCCAACCACAGACCCATGATCCCCAATTGGCGGCGATCACCGGACTGCCC
>NZ_JBFULU010000019.1:0-134990 GCF_054049735.1 Bradyrhizobium sp. P5_C12 | reverse complement strand
CTTTCAGAGACGAAGCCCATCAATTACGAAGAATTTTGCGGGATGACTTATCGGTCGAACAACGAACCGAAATTCGTGATCAAGGGCCGGTGGCTTACGAAAAGTCATTCACCGCGGCGCCGGTGGACTTCGGCCGCTTGCTGCAGCGCTCTTGTTCCGTAGGTTTCCTCGTGCATCTCGCGCACGACGTAGTCAAACTCGGTATCGCCGTTGTGGCTGCAGTACTCCTTTCCAGCCAGCCGAGCCCGRCGCAGCAATTCCTTCACCTGGTCGTTCCCAAGGGTCTTGCGAAGCTCTGCCCGCCAATCCTTCATGCTCTCGATATTGGTAGCAAAAGCTTTCGCCACGTCCGCCCAAATGCGCTCTTTTTTGACCCCGGTCTTTTCATATTCGTATTCAACGTAAGCTATCGCGGCCAGGCGTGCTCTTCGCGTAGTGAGTCCTAGGCGATCGCCGTTTGGAGCTGGATCCAACGGCGATAGCACTTGACCAAAATCCAGCGCCTCGAGAGCCTCGATTACATCTTTGGGCACTCCTAGGCCTGTGCCCATCGTGAGCAACAAATTCAGAAGGTAATGCCGCCCCTCCACTGGGCGGAGTTCGTAAGCGGCGTCCCTCTCGTGGGTGTGAGTATCATGCAACGGGCTGTCCTCGTTCTGACCTGCTGTGGGCCGAAGGCCGCTAGTTGCAAGCCCGCGCTGATGGTCCAGAGCCCACCCAGCTGTCAGATGGACTAGCAGCGCCGCGGCCGCGAGGGCTTCGCGAGCGGCTTTGTCTTTGCCGGCAGCTATGGCGTCAGGTGCCCCAGCCCGAAATTTTCTCAGGCCGGATAGCTGGTGCAGGAGGCCCGCGATCAGTGACGGATCAAAGTCGAATGGCGGCAACGGCTCGGGACCGCGGGTACTACGTGCGGGCAATCTTCTTCCTCGTTTTTTTCTTTAGAGGTGCGGGTTCCGGCGTGCCGGGCGACGTACTCGGTTCGCCCATTGCTCGCGCCAAATGGTTCGCAATGTGGTCAGAGGCGCGGCGAAGCGGGTCTGTATCCAGATGGGCGTACCGCTGAGTCGTAGATGCTTGGGTGTGCCCGAGCAGCTTGCCGATGATCGGAAGTCCCAGGCCCGCTCCTGCTCCAACGGAAGCATGGGTGTGACGCAGGTCGTGAATGCGCACCCCTTCCAATCCGGCGCGCCTTGCGACAGCTCGCCAAGGTTTCTTCAGGTCTGCCCGAGGTTTTTCGTCGTCCTCGCCTGCCGACGTACCGGCTATGACAAACTTGCCCGTTCGCGGGATCGATTTCAGCACCTCCAACGCAGGTCCATTCAGCACTATCGTCTTCTTGCCCGTCTTGCTCTTCGGCAGGAGCAACAGTCCGCGCTCGAAGTCGACCTCCTCCCATTTCAGATGAAGGATTTCTCGCAGTCGAGCGCCCGTGAAGATAAGCAATCGAAGTGCTGCGGCTGCGAAAGGCCCCATGACCGTTCGGCGCATGGCGGGCTTCGGGGCGTGTTTCGCGGTGGGCTTCTCGTCATCGACGTCGTACGGCAAGCCGATAGTTTCCGCCTCTCGAATGGCCTCCCCGATCCGGTTCAGCTCATCGGTCGTGAGGTATCGTTCTCGCCCCTCCTCAGGGAACGTCTCGATACCTCGACAGGGGTTGAATCCGGGTGGTACGGCGTGGTCTTTGGCGGCGAACGCGAATAAACTGCTAAGCACCCGTAGCAGCCGGTTCGCCTGGTAAGGTGTGGCCTTGAGTTTGCTGTGAAGCCGCTGAATGTCCGCCGAGGTGATCTTCTCCGCCTTGCGAGCGCCCAGTTCAGGCAGGGCAAGCGTTTCGAGCAACCGCCGGTAAGAGCTTGCAGACGATTGTGAGCGCTTCGCCTCGACGTGCTCGGTCAGAAAGCGTTCGGCGACGTCTGAAAGGGTGGCTGCACGCTTTTCTGCAGCCCGTAGGGCGGCTGGGTCCGCCCCGTGCGCCACGGAGGCGAGCGTCTTCCTGGCCAATGAGCGGGCTTCGTCCGGTGTCAGAGTGCCTATCCTGGCCAAGGTGATTCTGCGGGTGGGCGCGGCTCGACCGCTGCCGGCTCGGTACTTCACCACATAGGACATGGCCCCGGTGGTTTGAACACGAACCCCAAACCCGGCTAGATTGGTGTCCCATATGAAGTACTCGCGCTCCTGCGGCGCGAGGTTATCGATGAGCCGCTTGGTAATCTGAAAAGTCGACATTCGGGGACCACGGGACCACTGCGGAACCACGAATCAGAAATATACAGCACATCCGCGGAACCACAGTAGCACTATATCAGCCTGAAACAACTAAACTTTTGGACTTTGAGAAATCTCAATCAAAGGTCTGAAATTCAGGACCTTGTAATTCGTAATGACGGGGTCGGGGGTTCGAATCCCTCTTGCGGCACCAGCGCCCCGAATTCATCCGATCATCACAGACAAGCGTCTTAACCAACGCATCCAGCTGGCATGAGCGTGCGCGAGTTCAAGATCGTTCGGTCGCCTGCGTGATCGCGATCACATAATGTGGCGCGTATCTCCCATAGCGTCCCGGTCACGCCAACACGGGGAGATTTCACATGCGCAAGATCATTCTGGTGACCGCCATGGTCCTGGCTTCCGCATCCGCCCAGGCCGCGGGCCCACGCAGCCTGTCGCTGGCCGCGGCGAGCGAACAGGCCTCGGCTCCGCAAGCGACGGCGACAATTGCCGCGACGACGCAAGTGAGTGAAGCCGCACCCGTCACCGAAGCTCCGAAATATGTCGACCGTCCGCCGGCGATCTCGGCCCCTGCGCCTGCCGCGGCACCGGCTCCCGCCGCAACCACGACGACTTCAGCGCCTGCCGCGACCGTAACGCAGCCTGCGCCGAAGACCACGGCGAAAGTCAACAAGCCGAAGCACAAGCGTACCTGGACCGAAGGCCGCATCATCAGCGAGCTGCATCGCCACGGCATCTACTGGTAAGCGGCGATTTTCCTTCCCCGAAACGCCAATGGCCGGGCAAGAGCCCGGCCATGACCCGTATTGAGATAGAGCGATTTGATCCGAGGTTATTGCGAGACCGTCTGCACCACGCTTCCGATCGGACGCGCGCTCGAGGTCGGCACCTTCAGATCCTTCAGCAGCGCCTCGTCATATTCCGGCAGCGTCTGGAAGGTCGTCTTGGCCTTCATCTGCACGACCTTGTAGCCGCCGGCCTTGAGGCGCGCGAGCAGCGTCGGCATCGCTTCGCCGGTGTGCTTCTGGAAGTCGTGCATCAGGATGATGCCCTTGCCGAGCTTGTCGAGCCTGGTCATCACGGTCTCGACGATCTTCTCCGGCGTGGCGCCCTTCCTGAAATCGAAGGAGTCGATGTCGGTCGAGAACATCGCGACGTTGCGGGTGCCGAAATAGCTCACCATCGCCGGATTGTGCTGAAGCTGAGGGAAGCGGAAGAACGGCGCCGGGTTGGTGCCGAGCGCGAACTTCACCGCGCTGAAGCCTTTCTCGACCTCGTCCTTGACCTGGCTCTCCGTCATCTTCTTGCTGTTCAGGTTGACATGCGACCAGGTGTGGGTGCCGACCGTGTGGCCCTGGGCCAACACCTGGCGCAGGATTTCCGGATGATAGGTCGCGTGCTTGCCGACCGAGAAGAACAGGCCCTTGGTGCATTCATCCGCGAGCGCCTTCAGCACCGCGGGCGTGTTGACCGGCCACGGACCGTCGTCGAAGGTCAGCACGACCTCCTTGTCGGTGAGGAAATCGAACTGCTTGAAGTGCTCGAAGCCGAAGCCCGGTCCGCCGGTGGTGTCGATCTCGACCACCCGGGCGACGCCCAGCGCGTTCGGATTGGCACAGGTCGATCTCTGCTGAATCGGGACGGCCGGTGCCGGCAACGCGGCCGGTGCCGCCGGCTTGCCCGCGAGCGCCGCGGTGGTCTCGACGTCATCCTTGGCGGCGAGTTTCGCCGGTGCCGGCAGAGGATCGGCGGCACGGGCGGCCATTGTCCTGGGAGCGGCCTGATCGGCGCGCGAGGAATAGTAAAACCAACCGCCGGCGGCGATCACGACCGCCGCAACTACACTGGCCAGCATCAGGCCCAACGCATTACGCATCGCTACTCTTTCCAATTACGCAACCAAACCGGCGGAATTTCCCGCGCGCCCGGCTATTAATGCGAAGGACCGGTTAACGTGACACCAACACGACAGCGGATGCGGAGGAATTTCAGGGGAGTACGCCAAAGTGACCGACGTCACAGTTGGGGTCCAGCTTGTGACCGTCATCACAGTGGAAACTGTTTTGCTGGAGCATCGTAGTTCCCATCAACAAGGGGCCCGCTCGGGCGGTGCCAATGGGAGCTTCAAATGACCAAGTCTCTGAATACCAAGTCCCTGACCGCCAAGACCTTGAGTACCAGGATCCGCGACACCAGCCTGGCTCTGGGCTTTGCCGCCGTCGTCTCGATCATCTCGACCAGCTCGAGCTTCGCCTTCTCGTCCGAAGCCCAGCAGATGTGCACCGGCGATGCCTTCCGCCTGTGCTCGTCGGAGATCCCCAACATCCCGAAGATCACCGCATGCATGATGAAGCATCGCTCGGATCTGAGCGCCGGCTGCCGCGCGGTGATGGACAAGGACCTCGCCAAGGGCGCGTCGCGCAAGGTCGCTGACGCCCAGGACAGTCATTAAGCGCGCGCGGCGTCTCGATCGTCGCATTCAGCAAGCTCCCCTCGCGATGTGTCCGTGAATGCCGGGGACGCGCAGCGCCGCAAGCTCGCCTGTCAATAAAGCCGTTGCGGCCCCGGGATCGTCGCTCTAGCTTCGCCCGCACATCTTCCGGGTTAGAGGCATTACGCGATGACCAGATTTCTTTTCATTATTCCCTTACTCCTGTGCGCATCGGCCGCGTCCGCGCAGCAGCCCGGCCACGATGCCTGCGCGCGCGACGTCACGCGCTTCTGCCGCCCCGTGATGAACAATGGCGATCAGGCCGTGCTCGCCTGCCTGAAGCAGAACCGCACCCGCCTCAGCAAGGGCTGCGACAAGGTGTTGACCGATCACGGGCAGTAAGTGTCTTTGTCGTCCCGGCGAAGGCCGGGACCCATACCGCGCGATTTATCGATAGAGCGCGACTAGCTGTACAGGACTCGGTCGCAACTCCGAGTCTTCGCCAAACTTTTGCCTGTGGTTATGGGTCCCGGCCTTCGCCGGGACGACGGCAGTGGCTACGTGCTGCTCCCCGCCGCGGACGCGACCACCGGCAGCACTTCGTTTGCCGCGCGGTCCGGCGTCTCCTCCTTCCAGCGCACCGAGCCGAACGGGCGCTCCAGCATGCGGCGGATCCGCACCGGGTCGGGGCCGATGTGGAAATCGATCGCGCTCTGGTGCAGCGCGCGTTCGGACTGGGTCGAACGGTTGCGCTGGCGCAAATAATCGAACCAGGTCGGGCAGTGATAACGCTCGGTCCATAATTCGGGGTCGGCGATATCGCGCGCGATCGACCAGCCATAGGCGCCGTTGCGCTGCCTGGAGAGCTGCACGTCCTGCATCACATTGTGGAAGGCGCGCGCGTTCTCTTGGGCGACGCGGTATTCGATTTCGACCACCAGGGGGCCGCTGCGGCCGGTCAGCGACAGCTTCACCTCCGGATCGGCCAGCACCTCGGCGTCCTCGTTGCGGGCGCCGACGCGCGGCATCGCCAGCCAGATTCCGAGCAGGGGCGAGATCAGCATCAGGCCGGCGGCCACCAGCAGCGCGACCTCGACGCCCGCATAGTCCGTGAGGTGGCCCCAGCCCCAGGCGCCGATGGCGATGCCGCCGGAAATCGAGGCCTGGAATGCCGCGAGCGATCGGCCCGCGACCCAGCGCGGCGCCGAGAGCTGCACGCCAATATTGAACAGCGCGACGGCTGCCATCCAGACCGCACCCGCGAGCACGAGCGCGGCTGCGGTCAGGACCGGTTCGGTGCTCAGGGCCAGCGCGGCCATGGCGAAGGCCATCGAGATGGTGCAGGCGCGGATCGCCGCCTCGCCGCTCATGCGCTTGCGCAATTCGTGGATGTTGAGCGCGCCGACCACCGCGCCCATGCCGAAGGCGCCCAGCATGATGCCGTAGGTCTGCGCGCCGCCATGCAGCAGGTCGCGCGCGATCAGCGGCATCAGGGCCATGATGGCGCCGCCGATCAGGCCCATCACCAGCGTGCGCAGCAGCACGATCTTGATCGGCGGCGAATTGGTGATGTAGCGGAAGCCCGAGACCATGGCGCGGTTGAGCTTCTCCCGCGGCAGGCGCGAGGGCTCGGTGTTGCGCCGCCAGAGCAGCAGCACCACCAGCAGCGGCAGATAAAGGATCGCGTTGCAGGCAAACGCCGCCACCGCGCCGAGCGAGGCGACGATGACGCCGCCGACCGCGGGACCGAAGCTGCGCGCAATATTGTAGCTGATGCCGTTCAGTGCCACGGCTGACGGCAGGGCTTCGGGCGGAACCTGCTCGCTGACCGAGGATTGCCACGCCGGCCCGAACAGCGCGTTGCCGCTGCCCACCACGAAGCAGAAGACGAGCAGCGTTTCCGGGGTGATCAGCTTGAGCCAGGCCAGCAGCGTCAGCGCAGTCGCGCCGATCAGCGCGATCGCGAGCGAAATCAAGGTCACGATGCGCCGGTCATACATGTCGGCGATGGCGCCGGCCGGCATCGAGATCAGCATGATGGGCAGCATCAGGGCGGTCTGCACCAGCGCCACCTTGTCGGCCGAGGCCGCCATCTGCGTCATCGCCCAGGCGGCGCCGACGCCCTGGATCAAGAGGCCAAGATTGGAGAGCAGGCTGGCGAGCCAGATGCGCCGGAACAGGGTGTACCGCAGCGGCGCGGTGATGCCGTCGGCGGCAATTTTCTGACGGTTCGTCTGCTCGGTCATATCCCCTTCCATGAAGTCTGGCAGAAATGGCTTCGGCGATTCCGGCGGGCTCAGTGATGCCCGCGAAAGTCCTTCGCTGTCCAGTGGTTAGGCCGCTATAAGCGGTGCAAAGACTTAGGTTTTGCGGAGGGGAACAGATGAAACTGTCGCGACGGACGATCCTGCAAGGTACCGCCACATTGCCCTTCGCGGTTGCGAGCTTGCGGATGGATGCGCTGGCGCAACCCGCGCCCGCGGCGCCGGGCTCGGAGGTGCCGCCGATCCTGTTCGTCCACGGCAACGGCGACTACGACGCGCTCTGGATGACGACCTTGTGGCGGATGGAATCGAACGGCATCGCGCACGACCGCATGATGGCGATCAATTTCACCGATCCCAATGCGCGGAGCGATGACAAGGTCGAGCAGGCCAACCGGTCCTCGACCGAAGATCAGCGCCGCGAGCTCGCTGCTGCGATCGCCGAGCTGAAACGCCGCACCGGTGCGCCCCGCGTGGCACTGGTCGGCAGCTCGCGCGGCGGCAACGCGATTCGCAATGTCATCAGGAACGGCGGTGCGGCAGATGTCAGCCATGCCGTGTTGTGCGGCACGCCCAATCACGGCGTGTTTGCAACCGACGACACGCCCGGTAACGAGTTCAACGGCCGTGGCGCGTTCTTGCGAGGCCTCAACGAGGGCGAGAGCGAGGTGACACCGGGCGTTGCCTTCCTCACGCTGCGCAGCGACGGCATCGACAAATATGCGCAGGCCGATGGCCGCTTCATCGGCAAGCCCGGCGTACCGACCGGTATTACCGCCGAGGGGCCCGAGCTGAAAGGTGCCACCAACCTCGTGCTCGGCGCGCTCGACCATCGCGAGGTGGCGTTTCACCCGAGAGCTTTCCGCGAGATCTACAAGTTCATCGCCGGCCGCGAGCCCGCGCGCATCGCGATCATGCCGGAGGCTGGCGTGAAGCTGAGCGGGCTGGTCACGGGCACGCCGGGCGGCGTGTCGACCAATCGCCCGGTCGCGGGCGCTATGGTCGAGATCTTCCGCGTCGATCCCGAAACCGGAGAGCGCAAAGGCGCTGCGGTGCACAGCTCAAGGACTGGCGCCGACGGCCGCTGGGAGCCGGTGCAGGTCGATCCCGCCTGGCCGCTCGAATTCGTCCTCGCCTCGCCGGATGCGCCAACGACGCATTTCTATCGCTCGCCGTTCCCGCGTTCGTCCGACGTCGTGCATCTGCGCGCCGCGCGCCCGCTCGGGCCGGCGGACAAGGACGCCGGTGCGGTCGTGATCATGTCACGTCCGCGCGGCTATTTCGGGCTGCCGCGGGACGTGGTGCTGTTCGATGGCAAGGAGCCGGCCGACGTGAAGCCGGGCGTGCCCACGGATGCGGCAGCAACCCTGCGCCTTCCGGCCTCCGAGGCCGGACGTAACATCGTGGCCCAGTTCGGCGAAGAACGAATTGTGGCACGCGCCTGGCCGGCTGCCGAGAACAGGATTGCGATTGCCGAGCTGACTTATTAGCTATTTGCCTGCGTCACCCCTGCGGGAGAGAGCCATGAACATCGCCAGCGTGCGTCGGCCCATCGTCCCTCCGACCCCGCCGCGCGCCCCGGACGACATGTCGTTCCTGGGCCGGCTCGCGGTGATCAAGCAGAACATGATCGCGACCTGGGGGCAGCGCGCCTACGAGGAAGACGTCATCCAGGGCCGCTTCTTCTTCCGCAACAGTTTTATCCTGAATCGTCCGGACGCGATCCGGCATGTCCTGCTCAGCAACTACGAGAACTATTCGCGCACGCCGGCCGGCATCCGCATGCTGCGCCCCGTGCTCGGTGACGGCCTTCTGATTGCGGAAGGTCATTCGTGGACGTTTCAGCGCCGCACCCTTGCACCGGCCTTCACGCCGAAGGCGACCGCCAATCTCGTCCCGCACATGACCGCGGTGCTGGACGAGACCATCGCGAAGTTAGATGCGCGCAGCGCCGAGGCCGTCGATCTGCGCGAAATCATGCAGCGCATGACGCTCGAGATCGCCGGCCGCACCATGTTCTCGTTCGGCATGGACCGGCATGGCCCGACCCTGCGCAACTTCGTCATGGAGTATGGCGCGCGGCTGGGCCGGCCGTATTTGCTCGACATGGTGCTGCCGGTGTCCTGGCCGAGCCCGATGGATTTTGCCCGCGCGCGTTTCCGCAAGCGCTGGACCGAATTCGTCGCGATGCTGATTGCGGAGCGGCGTGCCGCCGGAAAGAAAGATGGGGCGCCGCCGCGCGATCTGTTCGATCTCATGGATGCTGCGCGCGATCCTGAAACGGGCAACGGTTTTTCCGACGCGCAGCTCGTCGACGAGGTCGCGACCATGATTCTCGCGGGCCACGAGACCACGGCGACGGCGCTGTTCTGGGCGCTCTATCTGCTCGCGCTCGATCCGGACACGCAAGAGGAAGTGGCGTCCGAGACCCGCGGCGAGCATCTCGACAGCATCGCCGACATCGATCGCCAGAAGTTCACCCGCGCCGTGATCGAGGAGACCATGCGGCTCTATCCGCCGGCGTTCCTGGTCGCGCGTGCCGCGCGCGAGAAGGACAATGCGGCCGGCGTCGAGATCGGCAAGGGCGACATCATCATGATCGCGCCATGGCTGCTGCATCGGCACGAGAAGTTGTGGGATCAGCCGAACGCCTTCATTCCAAAACGCTTCATGTCGGCTGAGGCGCCCGATCGCTTCGCCTATCTGCCGTTCGGTGCGGGTCCGCGCGTCTGCGTCGGGGCGCCGTTTGCGCAAGCCGAATCCGTGCTGGCGCTGGCGCGGCTGATCGGCGCGTTCCGCGTCGAGTTGGCCGACACGACTCCCGTCATTCCGTTCGGCGTCGTCACGACCCAGCCGGATCATTCGCCCATGTTCCGCGTCACGCGCCGGTGACAGGCGACTGTCTGGCCAATGGCGTGATCCACCCTAGATAGAGTTGCGCCATGAGCGATATTCAAGCCCAATTGTCCGTTCTGAAGCAGACCGCCGATGCGAAGGTGGTCGACGCGATTCAGCATCTCATTGACCACGGCGAGGATCACGAGCTCAACCGCGTCAATGTTCTCGACTTCGCCAGGCAGCACAATGTCGACGAAGAGCGGGCGATCTCGGGTTTTCTGCATTCGGCGCGGCTCGGGCTGTTCGATCTCGGCTGGAACGTGCTGTGTCCGGGGTGCGGCGGCGTGCTCGGCGCGCACTCGACGCTGAAGGCACTCAAGCCCGATGATTATCACTGCGCGCTCTGCGCCTGCGGCTACAAGGCCTCCGTCGACGACCAGGTCGAGGTCTCCTTCACGGTGAACCCGCGCGTGCGGCGCATTGCGGCGCACGATCCCGACTCGCTTCCGGTGTGGGACTATTTCAGGCAGGTGTTCTGGAGCTCCGGCGTCGACTTCAACAAGGAATCGTTTGCGACGCTCGCCAACGAGGTGACGCTGGATACGCTCGAGCTGCCGGCCGGCGAGAAGGCGACGATGTCGCTGCAACTGCCGAGCGACTTCATCATCATCTTCGAGCCGGTGACGCACGCGGCCCAGTTCATCGACGTCCAGGGCGAGCCGACCAAGGACCGCCAGCAGCTCGCCATCATGTACAACAAGGTGCAGGCTCCAACGGGGACCGCGACCCTGCGGCCGGGCCCGTTGCGGCTGTCGCTGGAGAACCAGGCCGGCGTGCGGGTGCTGCCGTCGGTGTTCATCGCGGCCGAGGCGCTTCACCACCTCATCGGCAAGCGCAAGCCGTTCCTCACCGCCAAGCGCATGCTGTCGAACCAGACCTTTCGCGACGTCTTCAAGGCGGACAATCTCAGCCTCGACCAGCGGCTCCAGATCACCTCGCTGACCTTCCTGTTCACCGACCTGAAGGGCTCGACCGCGCTCTACGAGCGGGTCGGCGATCTCGCTGCCTTCGATCTCGTGCGCGCACATTTCCATGCGCTGCTCGAGATCATCTCCTCCGAGAAGGGCGCGGTGGTGAAGACGATCGGCGACGCCGTGATGGCGACCTTCGTTCGCCCGGAGCACGCGATCGTCGCGGGCCTGCGGATGCGCGCGGCGATGGACGTGCTCAACAAGCAGCGCGGTACCGCCGATCTGATCGTCAAGATCGGCATCCATGAAGGCCCTTGCCTCGCGGTGATGCTCAACGAGCGGCAGGATTATTTCGGCCAGACCGTCAACATCGCCGCCCGCGTGCAGAGCCTGTCGACCGCGCAGGAGATCCACATCACCGGTCCGGTGCTGGACGCGCCGGCCGTGGCGGAAGTGCTGAAGCAGCGTGAGATCAGGCCGATCCAGAAGCAGGCCGCGCTGCGCGGCATTGCCGACAAGATGGTGGTGTACGAGATACCGTAAGATTTATTTGATGTCGTCCCGGCGAAGGCCGGGACCCACCGCGTGATCTCTGGAATGGGCGGGATGTTCGTTGCGATGGTCCTCACCAAACCACGTCCTGTGGTTATGGGTCCCGGCCTTCGCCGGGACGACATCGGTGGAATCGGCTATCTCTGCGCGCGCTAACACCAACCAGATTGCCGAAACGTAATCAGCGCGCGGGACCGACGCATGTTGCGGCGGCCGAGTTTCCCACTCATATATTGGCTTGTAGCGGCCGCCTTCCCGCGGCTTCATCGATATCGGTGAGTCTCATGCTCGACGGCCTGCGCCAATTCATCGCTGACATTGTTGCCCCCCAGGCGGGAGACCGCGCCTTCGGCGGCAGCGACTACCGACTGGCGGCAACCGCGCTGCTGGTTCACGTGGTTTCGCTGGACGGTCAGCCGTCGGCCGCCGAGCAGCGCAAGCTGCACAGCCTGATCGAAAGCCATTTCGGGCTTGATCGCGGCACCGCCGATCGCCTCATCGCGGATGCCACCCAGGTCGAGGGCGAGGCGGTCGACCTCTATCATTTCACCAGCGTGATCATGCGCTCGCTCGACGAAGAGGGCCGCAAGCGCATCGTCCAGATGATGTGGGAGCTGGTCTATGCCGACGGCCAGGTCAGCGAATTCGAGGACAACGTGGTCTGGCGCGCGTCCGACCTGCTTGGGGTCTCCCAGCGCGACCGGATCGACCTGAAGCATGCCGTCGCGGACCGCGCCGGTAACCAGGTGAAGGACGGCGCCGTCGGCGGCTGACCCGTCTCAGCACGGCGGGGCTGCGGGCCGTGCCGACCACATGACGAAATTTTAATGTAATCGCCGGCGGCTCCGGTGCCGGATTCGTTTGAAAATCGGCGGATTTCCGGCGCTCCCTGCCGGCCGTTCAAGCGGCCATGCCGCAAGCCAGCTTGCGTGTCGCGCACGGCCTATGCTCTCGTTCCGCCATTGCGGGGGCAAAAAACGTGAATTCAAGAGACTTCGATCGTGACTGAGCGGGTAACGCTGATTACCGGTGCCTCGGCGGGCATAGGCACGGAGCTGGCGCGCGTGTTCGCCGCCAATGGACATCGCCTCGCATTGACAGCGCGCAGGGCCGACCGGCTGGAGGCGCTCGCCAACGAGCTCTCCGCCAAGGGCGGCAAGAAGCCGATCGTGATCGCCTGCGACCTTCAGGAAGCCGATGCCGGCGACAAGATCGCGGCGGCGCTCGTGGCCGAAGACGTCGAGCTCGATCATCTCGTCAACAATGCCGGCTTCGGCGTGTTCGGGGATGCGGTCAGGCGCGACCGCGGCGAGCAGCTCGGCATCATCGACGTGAATATCCGTGCGTTGACGGAGCTGTCGCTGCGCTTCGCCGACCAGCTCATCCGCAACAAGGGCGGGATTCTGAATGTCGGCTCGGTCGCGGGCTTTCTACCCGGCCCGGGCATGGCCGTGTACTACGCGTCCAAGGCCTATGTGATCTCGTTCACCGAGGCCCTGCGCTGCGAGCTCGGCAAGCGCGGTGTTCGCGTCACCGTACTTTGCCCGGGTCCGGTGCCCTCGGAGTTTCAGGCCCGCGCGGGGTTTGCGCCCGGATTCGATTCCGCGATCCTCAATGTCTCCGCCGCCGACGTTGCGCGCGATGCCTATCGCGGCCTGATGGCCAATAAACGGGCGGTGCTGCCTGGTCTCGGCATCAAGATCGTACCGTTCCTGCTGCGATTTTTTCCGCGCGGGTTCATCCTGGCGGCGGTCGGCCGATTCCAGATGCGTAAGCGGTAGCCGCGGCGGACGTCCCGCATTGGCCCGGAGCTTGCTTCCATAATCGGTGTCGTGTGTGCGCAAACTCACACGAAATTAACGATCGCTTAGTTATGCTGGCGGTCTGAGCCGATAGCATTTGGAAAGGCAATGTCGTTCCGGACGGACAGGTTTGGTGGTGCAGAGGTGGTGCCCTTCCCCAGGCGAAGGGTCCTTGGCGCATCCGCCGCCCGTTCTGAAGCCCGACTGCCGGTCCTGATCGTCCTGCATCAGGAATCCTCGACGCCCGGCCGCGTCGGCAATGCGTTCCGCGCGCTCGGCCATCGCCTCGATATCCGCCGTCCGCGCTTCGGCGACCCGCTGCCGGAGACGCTCGAGCGACATGCCGGCGCCGTGTTTTTCGGCGGCCCGATGAGCGCCAATGATTCCGACGACTACATCCGCCGCGAGATCGACTGGATCGAAATTCCGCTCCGCGAACAGCGGCCGTTCCTCGGCATCTGCCTCGGCGCGCAGATGCTTGCGATGCAGCTCGGCGCCCGCGTCGCGCCGCACGCCGACGCGCTGACCCAGATCGGCTATTACCCGATCCGCCCGACGGCGGCGGGACACACGCTCTGCCCGGACTGGCCGGCGAAGGTCTATCACTGGCACCGTGAGGGATTTGAGCTGCCGGCCGGCGCCGAATTGCTCGCCGAGGGCGACGATTTTCCGATCCAGGCATTCCGCACGGGCAATGCCTTCGGCGTGCAGTTTCATCCCGACGTGACCTACGCGATGATGCATTGCTGGACCACGCGCGGCTATGACGGCCTCAGCGCGCCCGGTGCGCGCGAGCGGCATCATCATTTCACGGATCGCGCGGTCTACGACGGCGCCGAACGCGCCTGGCTCGATCATTTCATCGACGGCTGGCTGGCGCGCCGGCCGGTGCTGGCGCAAGCCGCCGAGTGATCGCGCCTTCGCGCAAGCCCTTGCCTCATCCCTGAATATGCTAGGCTCGCCGCCAACGAGCGCGCGTGAAGGCGTGCCGAGAAACAGAGGGAGAGCGTCATGGGCTACGAGCACATTCTCTATGAGGTGAGCGACAAGATCGCGACCATCACGCTCAATCGTCCCGACCGCATGAACGCGTGGACGCCGATCATGGAGCGCGACGTGCGTCACGCGATGGAAGCGTCGAGCGCCGACGACAACGTCCGCGTCATCGTGCTCACCGGCGCGGGCCGCGCATTCTGCGCCGGTGCCGACATGGACGCGCTGAAGGGGCTCGATCCCAACGACGTCAGGCGTGCATCGAACCTGCCGCCCTTCGACATGAACCGCCGGCCCGACTGGCAGACACGCTATGGCTTCTATCCGTCGATCGGAAAGCCGGTCATCGCGATGCTCAACGGCGCGACCGCCGGCATCGGGCTCGTGCACGCGCTGTATTGCGACCTGCGCTTTGCCGCGGACAATACGGTGTTCACCACCGCCTTCGCGCGCCGCGGACTGATTGCCGAGCACGGCATCAGCTGGATGCTGCCGCGCATCGTCGGCCACGCCAATGCGATGGACCTGCTGCTCTCGGCCCGGCGCGTCGGCAGCGACGAAGCGCTGCGGATCGGACTGGTCAACCGGCTCTGCCCGCCCGAAAAGCTCCGCGAGGAGACCTATGCCTATGCGCGCGACCTCGCCGATTTCGTCTCGCCGAGCGCGATGGCTGTGATCAAGCGGCAGCTCTACGAGGTTCCGTTTCAGACGTTGGCGGAAGCGACGATCGAGGCGAATCGCGAGATGATGGTGGCGCTGAACGGGAGTGATTTCCGGGAGGGCGTGGCGAGCTTCATGGAAAAGCGGCCGCCGAGGTTTACGGGGAGGTAGGGGGAGATTCAGGAGGTAGCCCGGCTTCGCCCTTCGGGCTACGCCGCGGCAGCCTTCGCTACGAGAGGGCTTGCCGAGCCGAAGCAGGCGCAGCCTGCGAAGGCTGGTGGAGCCAGGCGGGATCGAACCGCCGACCTCGTCATTGCGAACGACGCGCTCTCCCAGCTGAGCTATGGCCCCTTTTTGCTGGCCGCTCTGGTAAATGCGGCCGACAACCGGGCGCCATTTAAGTCCCCGCCAAGGTCAAGTCAAGGACGGGCGTAACCTGGTTTTAGCCATCCGGAGGCCTGAACTTCCCTTGTTTGGGCCGGGGGGAACCGATATCTAGCAGTCATCCTCCCCTGCGAGCTCCCCATCAAATGCGCGCTATTCTCGAAATCATTCTGCTGATCCTGGACCTGTACGTCTGGCTCTTGATCGCTTCGGCCATCTTGTCGTGGCTGATCGCGTTCAATGTCGTGAATACGCGCAATCAACTGGTCGCAGCGATCGCCGAATTTCTGTACCGAATCACCGAGCCCCTGCTGGCGCCGATCCGATCGATCATGCCCAATCTGGGCGGTCTCGACATTTCGCCCATTATCTTGATCCTGCTGATCTATCTGATCGAGAAATTGATCGTTTATAACGTCATGCCTCTCGTCATCGGATATTGATGGAGCCTTGGCGCAACTCGACCACGGGCGTCAGCATCGCGTTGCGCGTGACGCCGCGTGGCGGGCGCGATGACATTGACGGGGTCGAGACGCTCTCCGACGGCCGCAGGGTGTTGAAAGTGCGCGTGCGTGCAATCGCCGATGGCGGCGAGGCCAACAAGGCGGTTGTGGCGCTGCTGGCAAAATCGCTCGGCGTGCCCAAGGCCAGCGTGAAGCTCCTGTCCGGGGCGACGTCGCGATTGAAGCAGGTCGGGGTCGATGGTGATCCGGCGCGGCTCGGCGAAGCCCTGCACCGGCTCATTTCGGCCAGATCACAGGGATCGGGGAACTGACATGACGGCCAAGATCATCGATGGGAAAGTCATTGCCGCGGAACTCCGCGCCCGCGTCGCCGACGAAGTCGCCCGGGTCAAGCGCGAGCACAATCTGGTGCCGGGGCTTGCGGTGGTCCTGGTCGGCAACGATCCGGCCAGCGAGGTCTACGTTCGGAGCAAGCACACACAGACCCAGGCGGCCGGCATGGCCTCGTTCGAGCACAAGCTGCCGGCCGACGTTTCGCAAGCCGACCTGCTGGCCGTTGTGGCCAAGCTCAACCGCGATCCCGCCGTACACGGCATTCTGGTGCAATTGCCGCTGCCGAAGGGCCTCAACACCGAGGCCGTCATTAATGCCATCGATCCCGCCAAGGATGTCGACGGCCTGCATCCGAACAATGCCGGCCGGCTCGCCGGCGGTTTCCAGGCGCTGTCGCCCTGCACGCCGCTCGGCTGCATCATCCTGGCCAAGAGCGTGCATGCCTCGCTCGAGGGCATGAACGCGATCGTCGTCGGCCGCTCCAACCTGGTCGGCCGCCCGCTGCTGCAATTGCTGCTGAACGAGAACGCCACGGTAACAATCGCGCATTCTCGCTCGCGCGATTTGCCCGGGCTCGTGAAGCGCGCGGACCTCGTCTTCGCCGCGGTCGGCAAGCCGGAGATGGTGCGCGGCGATTGGCTGAAGCCCGGCGCAACCGTGATCGACGTCGGCATCAACCGAATCCCGAAGGATGACGGCAAGACGCGACTGGTCGGCGATGTCGCCTATCAGGAAGCGCTCGCAATTGCCGGTGCGATCACGCCGGTTCCAGGCGGCGTCGGCCAGATGACCGTCGCCTGTCTCCTCGTGAACACGCTACGCGCCGCCTGTGCGCTCGCGGGGCTGCCGAAGCCGGCGGTGTAAGAGACGCCGTCGTTCCGGGCGCACGAAGTGCGAACCCGGAACCTCGAGATTCTCAGGTGCGCAATTGCGCACCATGGTTCGATGCTTACGCATCGCCCCGGAATGACGATCAGCCCTTCTTTTTCTTCTCGCGCTCGATGCCTTCCAGGATCAGCTTCTGTGCTTCCTCCGGGCCCCCCCAGCGCACAATCTTCACCCATTTGCCCTTCTCGAGGTCCTTGTAGTGCTCGAAGAAGTGCTGGATCTGCTGGAGCGTGATGTCCGGCAGATCGCTATAGGTCTTCACCTTGTCGTAGCGCTGCGTCAGCTTTGACGACGGCACCGCCAGGATCTTCTCGTCGCCGCCGGCTTCGTCTTCCATCAGCAACACGCCGACCGGGCGCACGCTCATGACGGCACCGGGGATGATGGCGCGGGTGTTGATGATCAGGACGTCGCAGGGGTCGCCGTCGTCGGACAGCGTGTGCGGGATGAAGCCGTAATTGCCGGGGTAACGCATCGGCGTATAGAGGAAGCGGTCAACCACCAGCGTGCCGGCTTCCTTGTCCATCTCGTATTTGATCGGCTCGCCGCCAACCGGCACTTCGATGATGACGTTGACGTCGTGGGGGACGTTTTTCCCGATCGAGACCGCATCGATACGCATTCAAGGCTCCGTTGTTGCCGAGGTGAAATCGCGCCCGGCAGCGATTTTGGCGCTGTCATACGCGGGCTTGGCCCCCCAATCCATCGTGTTTTTGTGAAATAATGAATCCTGCGATCACCGGCTCAAGCAGCAAACGGTATCGACGGATGGGAAGCGCTGCCGGCTAGACTTTCAGCAGCTCAATTGGTCCAGGCGAAGGCAACCTTGTCGAGCGACTTCGGCCCGAATCGCTCCGAGGAGCGCGCCACCATGCGGCCGCCCAGCGCCCGGTAGAACTCCGTCGCCGGATCGTTATCGGACAGCGCCCACACCACCATGCTCTTCAAATTGCTCTGCATGAGGTCGCGGCGCGCGGCGGTGAACAGGCGACGGCCAAAGCCAAGTCCCTGGAATTCCGGGCGAAGATAAAGTTCGTAGATCTCGCCGTCGAAATGCAGGCTGCGGGCGCGGTTGCGGCCGTAATTGGCATAGCCGGCGATCTTGTCGCCGAACACCAGCACGCTGACGCGGCTGCCCTTGCGGATCGCGCTGTCCCACCATTGCGGGCCGCGGCGATTGATCAGCTTTTCCAGCTCGGCGCCGGGAATGATGCCCTGATAGGCCGAACGCCAGGCTTCGTCATGGGTCGATGCCACCGCAGTTGCGTCTGCAGCTTTGGCCGGCCGGACCTCGATCAGGGTTGTGCTCATGGACGCAATCAAACCAAGTCGCCGCGTCGGCGGCAAGACCTATCGTTAATTATCGGTTAACCTGTGGACTTTCTGCATCAGTATTCTAACCGTGTTGTACCGAAAGAGGACAAAGCGCTGCCTTGAACGGCAATGGCTTGCCAAGCGTCGGTGCAAAACTGCTTTGCGGCAACCAATGAACGGCGATGGCACCGCAAAATGTCCGCCCAGAATGATTCGTTCTGTCTAGTCTGGCCCTCGCTGTCCGTGTTCGCCTTCGGCAATTCATGCGACTCTTCAACATCCTCGCGCTTCTGCCTCTGCTGGCCCTGCTGACCGCGCCGCCTCTGTGCGCTCAGGTCACGTTTGGTTCATCGGGCGAGGAGGGCGAGCCGTTTCGCCGTCAGCAATGGCGCGTGCCGTCGCCGGATACCGATATTGCCGCGCATGCCCTGCTGTTTCGTCCGCCCGGCGCGGGGCCGTTTCGGCTTGCGGTCATTGCGCATGCCACCACGCAGAACGTGCTGCGTCGCGCGCAAATGCCGCAGCCGGAATACCGCGCGCTCGTCGCGCATCTGGTCGCGCGCGGTTTTGCCGTGCTGGTGCCGGAACGGCTCGGCCATGGCGCGACCGGCGGCCGCTATGTCGAGGACCAGGGCGGTTGTGACGAGGCGGATTACGCGCGCTCGGGTCGCGCGACCGCGGACGAAATTTCGCGCGCGCTGGACTATGTGCGAAAGCAGGATTTCGCTCGCAAGGATGCGGCGATCGTGCTCGGCCATTCCGCCGGCGGCTGGGGCGCGCTGGCGCTTGCGAACGCCGATCCGAAGGCGATTTCCGCGATCATCGCGTTTGCGCCGGGACGCGGCGGCCACGCCAACGATGAACCGAACCGGATTTGCGCAGCCCACACGCTCGTGGCGGCCGCCGCGGAGTTTGGCAAGGCGGCGCGCATTCCCGTCACATGGCTCGTTGCGGCCAATGACAGCTATTTCGCGCCGGCGTTTTCGCGAGGCTTGGCGGATGCGTTTCGCGGTGGCGGCGGCAAGGTCGATTTCCGCAACCTCCCCGCGGTGGGCAGCGAGGGCCATTGGATGATCGAGCTCGAGGCCGGCGTCAAAGCCGCCAGCGGCGAGCTCGACCGTGCGCTGAAGCCGGTCGCGGGCGGGAAGCCATGACGCTGTATTTCCTGGTCAAATATCTGCATGTGCTCGGCGCCATCGTCATCCTCGGCACCGGAACCGGCATCGCCTTCTTCATGCTGACGGCGCATCGCACGCATGATGCCGAGTTCATCGCGCGCACGGCTTCGGTCGTGGTGGTTGCGGATGCGATCTTCACGCTGTCGGCCGTGATCCTGCAACCCGTCACGGGCGGTCTGCTGATGATGCTCTCGGCCACGTCGGTCACGGAGCGCTGGCTGCTCGCCTCGCTCGCGCTCTATGCCATTGCCGGTCTGTTCTGGGTTCCCGTCGTTTTCATGCAGATCGAGATGCGCGATCTCGCGCGCAAGGCCGCCGAACAGCGCACGGCTTTGCCGGAGCGCTACTTCGTCCTGTTCCGCCGCTGGTTCGCGTTCGGCCTTCCCGGCTTCGGCGCGACGATGTTGATCCTGTGGCTGATGATCGCCAAGCCGTTTTGAGGGGAGTGATGAATCAGCGCACCATTCTCGTGCTCGGCGCTTCCGGCCTGATCGGCCGCTTCGTCACCGACGATTTGCGCCTGCGCGGCTTTCGCGTGGTCGGGCTCGCGCGCAGCCTGTCGCCGGCGCAGAAGATGAGCGCGCTGGACATCGAGTTGCCGATCCTCGCCCTCGATGTGGCCGCGCTGACGCGTTTGCTGAGCGAGCATGCCGTCGATGTCATCGTGAACTGTCTCGGTGTGCTTCAGGACGGTCCGGGCAGCGACACCAGCGCCGTGCATCGCGATTTTGTCGCGCGCCTGCTTGAGGCGATCGGCGACAGCGGCCGCGCGATCCGGCTGGTACACATCTCGATTCCCGGAATCGCGGAGGCCGATCGCACCGCCTTCGCGACGACCAAGCGCGAGGCCGAGCGGCTGATCGCGGCCTCCGGCATTCCCCATGCCATCCTGCGGCCCGGCTTCGTGGTGGCGCCGTCCGCCTATGGCGGCAGCGCCATGCTGCGCGCGCTCGCCGCCTTTCCGCTCGACCTGCCGACTGCGGAGATGGCGACGCCATTCCAGCCCGTCGCCGTCGCGGATATCGCCGTCACCATCGCCTGGCTCGCCGCGCGCGATGTCGATGATGCGTCCGCGCAGGCCGTGAGCTGGGATCTGATGCAATCCGAACCGGCCACGATGGCCGGCGTCGTCAAGCAGTTTCGTGTCGCGTTCGGCACGGCCGGCTGGCCGCACGTCGCAATGCCTTCGCTTGCGCTCGATCTCGGTGCGAAAATCGGCGACCTCGCCAATTATCTCGGCTGGATGCCGCCGATGCGCTCGACGGCCATCGTCGAGCTGCGCCGTGGCGTCACCGGTGATCCCTCAGCGTGGATCGCTGCCACGGGCATTGCGCCGAAGACGCTGGCTGAGACGATCGGGCGCCACCCCGCCACCATCCAGGACAAATGGTTCGCGCGGCTGTTCCTGGTCAAGGCGCTGATCTTCGCCAGCCTGGTCGTGTTCTGGCTCGTCTCCGGATTCATCGCGCTGTTCGTCTCCTATCGCGCGGCCGCCGGCATTTTGACCGCGCACGGTTTTCCGCCGGCGCTGGTCGATCCCATCACGATCGGCACCAGCCTGATGGACATGAGCATCGGCGTGCTGATTGCCTTCCGCCGCACCGCGGCGATCGGGCTGGTCGTGGGCATCGTCGCCTCGCTCGGCTACATGGTGGGTGCTGCGATCCTCACGCCCGACCTCTGGATCGAGCCGCTCGGCGCGCTGGTGAAGACGGGACCGGCGATCGTGCTGATGCTGGTCGCGCTCCTGATGCTGGATAATCGCTCATGAACAAATGGCCGGACGACGACGTGATCCTGTTCGACGGCGTCTGCATCTTCTGCTCGCGCTGGGTCCGCTTCGTGGCGCAGCGCGACACGGCGAGGCGGTTTCGCTTCACGCCGATCCAGTCGGACTACGGGACGAAACTCGCGCGGACATTCGGCATCGATCCCGATGATCCCGACACCAATGCGGTGGTCCATGGCGGCGAGGTGTTCATGAAATCCGACGCTGCGCTGACCGTGCTGTCGCAATTGCCGGGATGGGGATGGACGCGCGCATTGTTCGCCGTACCAAAACCGCTGCGGAATGCGGTGTACAGCCTCATTGCTCGCAACCGCTATCGCATCTTTGGGAAATACGAGGCGTGCTTTGTGCCGGATGCCGATCTACGGGCGCGGGTGATTGAGTAACGCGACGGCGGCCCCACGAATTCGGTGTCGTCCCGGCGTAGGCCGGGACCCATAACCACAGGCCGTAGTTTGGCGAAGACTGGAAGTGAGGGGATCAATCCGCGGTACGAGCACCGCGGTTCATCGGGAAATCACGCGGTATGGGTCCCGGCCTTCGCCGGGACGACGTTGGAGATAGACTAACGCTCTCCAATCGCAGCCAACACTTCCTTCGCCGCCCGCTCGCCGCTGTCCCTTGCCCCATGCGCCGTCGTGAAGAAGTTCGGCGACGTCGCTTCTCCCGCGAAGAACAGGCGTCCATCGACCGGCGCCGCCAGCACGGCGCGGTCGCCGGCATGGCCGGGCAATGCGTGCGAATAGGAACCTCTGGCGAATGGATCGTGCGCCCAGCGCGACTCGCAGAGCGGCTTCAGCTTGCGGCGGATGTCGTTGCCGAGAAAGCCTGCGATCTCGTCGATGCTTTGCGCGGCGAAGGCGCCATCGCCGGCGTCTTCCAGCTCGCGTGCAAAGCTGCCGCCGAAAAAACCTTCGATGCAGGGCTGACCGAACGGGCGGATGTGGTAGGTGCCCATCGCGGTGCGCATGGTGGCGCCGCGCAAATTGCCTTCCTTCGGGAAGGCCTCCGCATCGTCGAGCGCCAGCGTCACCTTGTCGTCGACGCCGAGCGGCAGGCCGGCCGCGGCATCCACCTTGGCCGGGAGCGGCGGCGAGAAGCGAATCGCCTCATCGGCGATTAAATTGGTCGGCACCGTGACGATGACCTTGTCCGCGGTCAGCGTGCCCTGCGATGTGTCGAGGCGGATGCGCTTTCCGGAATGATCGATCAGCGTGACGTTGCAGTTCAGCGCGACCGGGCAGCTCGCGCCATAGGCTGCGACCAGCGCGCCGTAGCCGCGGCGGATGCGCCAGTTGAGGTTGCTGTCCTCATAGGCATCCCAGTCGAGCGTCGACATGTCCTTCAGTTCGCAGCCATTGATGTAGGTCGAGACCGCGTCGATCATGGGATTCCAGCGATTGCCGGGCTCGAGGCTCCAGCTCGCAGGTTCGTCCTTGCCCTTTTGCGCGGCCTGCCAAAGACGCTGATAGAACGCGTCCATCGCGCGCATGAAATCGTCACGCTCGGCTTGTGGAAAGGCGGTGCCGAAGGCGCGCTCGCGCCAGGGCGGCAGGTCCTTGTTGACCTCGAAATCGAGCTGCCGCGCGATCGAAACGAAGGAGTTTTTGTCCGCCGAGTGCAGCCAGCCGCAGCCGACGTCGAAGGTCACTTCGGGCGAGGCCTGCACGGTCCAGGCCCGGCCGCCGATGCGATTGCGCGCCTCCAGCACGATCGCCGAGAGGCCGGAGCCGTGCAGCGCGTGCGCCGCGCCGAGGCCCGCGGCACCGGCGCCGATAATTGCGACGTCGACGGAGGAGGGAAGGGAGCTCATGGGCGGGCTCTAGCATGTTCGCCGGAGCGGCAGAAGATGCCCAACCGCTAGGCCGTTATCACCCTCGGGAAAGCGCTACCGCTTCCTCACATCCCCCGCCTCGGCCTCGCTCGCCTCCAGCGATACCGGCTCAAGATGATAACGCTTGGTCAGCGGCATCTGCGCGATGGCAAAGATCATGGTCAGCGGGGTTACGCCGAACACCTTGAAGTTCACCCAGAAATCCGTGCTCTGGGTACGCCAGACGATCTCGTTCAGCACCGCCATGCCCGCGAAGAACAGCGCCCACCGCAAGGTGAGAATGCGCCAGCCCTGCGGCGTCAGGTTGAACATCTGGTCGAACATCACGGCGATGAAGGAGCGGCCGAACAGCAGCCCGCCGCCGAGGATCGCGGCGAACAGGCCGTAGATGATGGTCGGCTTGACCTTGATGAAAGTCTCGTCGTGCAGCACCAGGGTCAGCGTGCCGAACACCAGCACAATCACGCCGGTGACGATCGCCATGATCGGGATGTGGCGCGTCACCACATAGGAGGCGATCATCGCCGCGACGATCGCGACCATGAAGGCGCCGGTCGCGGCGAACAAATTGAACTTCGCATTCACGAAGAAGAACACGAGCAGCGGACCGAGCTCGGTCGCGAGCTTGAACAACGGATGCGGCTGGGTCTTGTCCATTCCTTAGCTTTCGATTCCGGCAATGGCGCGGGCGAAATCGCGCGCGGTGAACGGCGCGAGATCGTCGACGCCTTCGCCGACGCCGATGAAGTGCACCGGCAGTTTGAATTTTTCAGCGAGCGCCACCAGGATGCCGCCGCGTGCCGTGCCGTCGAGCTTCGTCATCACGAGGCCGGTGACGCCGGCGGTGCGGTGGAACGCCTCGACCTGCGACAGCGCGTTCTGGCCGACGGTGGCGTCCAGCACAAGCAGCACCGCGTGCGGCGCGGTGTCGTCCACCTTGCGGATGACGCGCACGACCTTTTCGAGCTCGTTCATCAGCACGGCTTTATTCTGGAGGCGCCCGGCGGTGTCGATCAGGAGCACGTCGATGGTCTGCTCCTTCGCCGCGGTCAGCGCGTTGAAGGCGAGGCTCGCCGAATCCGAGCCCTGCGCACCGGCGATGACCGGCGTCTTGGTGCGCTCGCCCCACACCTTGAGCTGCTCGATCGCGGCTGCGCGAAACGTGTCGCCGGCGGCCAGCATCACCTTGCGGCCCTCGGACGCAAACTTCTGCGAGAGCTTGCCGATGGTCGTGGTCTTGCCGGAGCCGTTGACGCCGACCACGAGGATCACGAAGGGCTTCTTGCCCGCCTCGATCTCGAGCGGTTTTGCTACCGGCGACAGTACCTTCTCGACCTCGGTCGCGACGACGTCCTTGACCTCGTCCGCCGAGATCGCCTTGTCATAGCGTCCCGTTCCCACGGCCTCGGCGATCCGGACCGCAACCTGGGTGCCGAGGTCGGCGCGCAGCAGCACATCCTCGATGTCGTCGAGCATGGCGCGGTCGAGCTTGCGCTTGGTGACGAGGTCGGCGACCGCGGTCCCGAGCGAGGACGAGGTGCGCTTCAGCCCGTTGGACAGGCGGCGCCACCAGCTCAGCTTGGGGGGGTCTGACGTGGTATCGTTCATGATGGCGGTGTGTTAGCCGTTCCGGCCCGTAAACGAAAGTCTTGACCGAAAGTCCTGCAATTGCTCGATGTTCCCGAATTGACCGCCGACGAAATTCTGGCGCGCGTGCTCCATCGCGACGGGCTGATGCTGGTCATCGACAAGCCGGCGGGCCTGCCGGTGCATCGCGGCCCCAAGGGCGGCGCCAATCTTGAAGCCTCGTTCGACGCCCTCCGTTTCGGCCTGCCGCGGCCGCCGGTGCTGGCCCACCGGCTCGACAAGGACACCTCGGGCTGCCTCGTGCTCGGCCGCCACCGCAAGGCCACCGCCTCGCTCGGCCTGCTGTTCAAGCATGGCAAGATCGGCAAGACCTACTGGACCGTGGTCGAGGGCGGTCCTGCCGAGGACGAAGGCACCATCGACATGCCGCTCGGCCGGCTCAATGCCGAGCGCGGCTGGTGGCAGAAGCCGGACTCCGAGGGCCAGAAGGCTGTCACCAACTGGAAAGTGATGGGCCGGAGCGAAGGCCTGACCTGGCTTGCCATGGAACCGGTCACCGGCCGGACCCATCAATTGCGGGTGCATTCGGCCGCAACGGGCTGGCCGATCTTTGGCGATAACATTTACGGCAACGGCCCCCGCTTCGGCGAGCCGCGGCTGCATCTGCATTCCCGCGAGATCGTGGTGCCGATCTCCCGGAACAAGGAGCCGGTCCGCGTGGTGGCGCCGGCCCCACCCCATATGCATGAGCGGCTCCGCGCCTGCGGGTGGAATGGGGAATAGGCGGCGCCGTCGTTCACCTCTCCCGCTTGCGGGAGAGGTCGCGCCGAAGGCGCGGGTGAGGGCTCTCTCCTCTTGGGGGTTCTCGATTGCTGAGACACCCTCTCCCCAGCCCTCTCCCGCAAGCGGGAGAGGGAGCGCAGCTCCTCCGCGGCGGCATCTCGCTGAAGCTACCGCATTCCGAGCCATGGTTTACGAAACGTTCAGTGCTCGCCTCTAATGATAACGGCTGCTTAGAACAAGCTTCCGTCAATCCGCTCAGGACGAGCCGCGCGTCATGTCCAAGGCCGAGCTATCGATCATCGACGAAGTCGAATCCGCGATTCGGCTCGGCTCGGCGGAAAAGGGCCTGGAAACGGTCCGGCGCGTCACCGACCTGTTCCTGTCCTCCGCCGGCAGTTTTGACGACGAGCAGATCGCGCTGTTCGACGACGTGCTCGAGAGATTGATCGGCACCATCGAGCTGCGCGCCATCGCCGACATGGGCGCGCGCATCGCGCTGGCCGAAATCAGTGCGCAACTCGCGCCGATCGCACAGGCACCGCCGTCGGTGATCCGCCGCCTCGCCAACAATGACGAGATCCGCATCGCCGGTCCCGTGCTCCAGGAATCCGCGCGCCTCGACGACGGCGATCTGATGCAGATCGCGGCGAGCAAGGGCGAGTCGCATCTGCTCGCAGTCGCCGGCCGCTGGTGGCTGAAGGAGATTGTCACCGACGCATTGTTGGCGCGGCGCTATCCCAGTGTCAGCCGGCGGCTTGCCGCCAATCCCGGGGCGCGCGTCTCGGGAGGCGGATTTGCCGTCATCGTCGGACAGGCCGAGTCCGATCCCGAGCTTGCCGTGAGTATCGGCGTCCGCGTCGACCTGCCGTCGGAGCTGCGCCGCCAATTGCTGCGCTCGGCCACGGATGCCGTTCGCACGCGGCTCTTGTCACGCGCGCCGCCGCATCTGTTCGAGGAGATCCAGAGCGCGATCGCAGCCGTCACCGTCGGCGTCGAGCGCGAGATGTCGGGCGTCCGCGACTTCGAAGGCGCCAAGCGCGCCATCGCAAATCTCAAGGCCTCAGGCCAGCTCAGCGAAGCGACGCTGCTCGGTTTCGCCACGCAGCGGCGCTACGAAGAAACCGTCGCGGCCCTGGCCGCGCTGTCCGGATCGACCGTCGAGGTCATTCGCCCGCTGATGCAGAGCCTGCGCGACGACGGCCTGCTGGTGCCTTGCAAGGCCGCACAGCTCAGCTGGGAAACCACCGCCGCCGTGCTGGAAAGCCGCTACGCCACCGGCGCGATGAAGCCCGCCGACCTCGCCAAGGCGCAAGGCCATTTCGTCCGCATGACCCCGGAGAACGCGCGGCGGACGCTGCGGTTCTGGCAGGTCAGGGCGTTGTAGGGGCGCGTTCTAGTACGGCGCATCCACACTCCCAGTGTCGTCCCGGCCTGGTGCGCAATTGCGCACGGGGGGCCGGGACCCATAACCACAGGGAGAAGTTTAGCGAAGATTAGTCGTTCGGTACGCGGACCACCCGCAATCGATGGATCACGCGGTATGGGTCCCGGCCTTCGCCGGGACGACATTGAGGGAGCAGCGACCGAGTCACATCATCAGTCGCTCGCCATCGCTGCCCGCGATCCTGATCGGCATCACGCTCCCGACGCGCGCGCCCGCAACCGCCACCGGCAGATAATGCTCCGTGCGCCCCTGCGACTCGCTCTCGATCAGCGCCTCGCGTGTTGCGCCCATTTCGGCTTGCAGCCGCCGCCGCAACGCCGCTTCGCCAGCCGCACGCAGCCGCCTCGCCCGTTCCTTGATCACGCCGCCCGCCACCTGCGGCATGCGCGCGGCGGGTGTGCCGGGGCGCGGCGAATAGGGGAAGACGTGCAGGAAGGTGAGGCCGCACTCTTCGACCAGATCCAGCGAGCGCGAGAACATCTCCTCCGTTTCGGTCGGGAATCCCGCGATGATGTCGGCGCCGAACGCGATGTCCGGGCGCAGGCGCCGCACCTGGTCGCAGAACGCGATCGCATCGCTGCGCGAATGCCGCCGCTTCATGCGCTTCAAGATCATGTCGTCGCCGGATTGCAGCGACAGGTGCAGATGCGGCATCAGCCGCGCATCGTCGGCGATGGCATCGAGCAGATCGGAATCTGCCTCGATCGAATCGATCGAGGAGATGCGCAGCCGCTTCAGCTCCGGGACGTGTCGGAGGATCTGCTTCGTCAGCATGCCGAGTCTTGGTGCACCCGGAAGATCGGCGCCATAGCTCGTGAGATCGACGCCGGTGAGTACGATCTCGGCATGGCCGCGCGCGGCCAGTGCTCGCACCTGCTCGACAACGGCGCCCATCGGCACCGAGCGCGAATTGCCGCGGCCGAACGGAATGATGCAGAAGGTGCAGCGATGGTCGCAGCCGTTTTGCACCTGCACGAACACGCGCGGCAGGCCGCTCGCAAAGCCGTCGATGAGATGCGGCGCCATCTCCTTCACGGCCATGATGTCGCTGACGGCGATCTTGTCACTGGCGCCGATGTCGAATGCGTCGCGCGCCTCGCGCCAGGCATCGCTGCGCATCTTGTCGTCATTGCCGACGACGCGGTCGACCTCCGCCATATCGGCGAACATCCGGCTTTGCGTCTGCGCCGCGCAGCCGGTGACGACGATGCGCGCCTGCGGACGCTCGCGCTTCAATTTGCGGATCGACTGCCGTGCCTGCGCCACCGCCTCGTTGGTGACGGCACAGCTGTTGATGACAATGGTATCGGACAGCCCCGCGCCTTCGGCCTCGCGACGGATCACTTCGGCCTCGAAGGCATTGAGGCGGCAGCCGAAGGTGACGACCTCGACGCCCATTACCCGACCGGCGCGAACAGCGCCGGATCGAACGCGCCCTCATATTCGAAGGTCGCCGTGCCCGTCATCAGCACGTGGTCGTCGCGCTCGCGCCATTCGATGCCGAGCTTGCCGCCGGGCAGCGTGATCTCGACATTGCGCTCCGTGCGCTTCAGGCGCGCCGCGGCGACCGCCGTCGCGCAGGCCGCCGAGCCGCACGCCCTGGTCAGGCCCGCGCCGCGTTCCCAGGTGCGGATCGTGATGTGCTCGCGGTCGACGATCTGGGCGAGCGTGATGTTGGCGCGCTCGGGAAAGATCGGGTGGTTCTCGAGCAGCGGACCGAAGCGCTCGAGATCGTAGGCGTTGACGTCGTCGACCCAGAAGATCGCGTGCGGATTGCCCATGCTCACCACCGAGGGTGAATGCAGGATCGGATTGTCGATCGGCCCGATCTGCAATTCGATGTAGCGGGTGTCGCGAAATTCTTCCGCCAGCGGAATGTCCTGCCAGCCGAACTTCGGCGCGCCCATGTCGACGGTGTAGAGATCCGGCGCCGGGCCCTGCCAGGCATTGAGCAGGCCCGCGGCCGTCTCGAACGTCGCGGTGGCCTGTCCGGTCTTCTCAAAGATGCGCCGCACCACGCAGCGCATGCCGTTGCCGCAGGCGCCGGCCTCCGAGCCGTCATTGTTGTAGATGCGGATGAAGGCTTCGGTGCCGTCGAGCCGCGGCTTCTGCAGCACCATGAGCTGGTCGTAGGGCACGCCGCCCTCGGCGGACGCGACGGCGCGGGCATCGTCCGGCGTGACCGGCGCGGCGGAATCGCGCATGTCGACAACGACGATCTCGTTGCCGATGCCGTTCATCTTGGCAAATGCGTGGTTGGCCAGCGCGCTCATGAAATTTCCCGAATTTCGCCTGCCTTATATGGCGATCCTTGGCGGCTTGACCAGTGATTTGCTGTGAGAGCCATGACGCATCTGTCATGGGACGAATTCGGCGCTCGCGTGTTAGAACGGCACAGTTCGCGCAATCCGGGGACGCGCGGCCGGGTTAAGGCCTTGGTGGGTTAAGGCCTTGGTACGTAAGGTTTTGGGGAGAATAGAATGAATCGCTTTTGTCGTCTCGCTGTGGCCGCGCTGATCCCGGCAGCGGCCCTGTCGCTTGGCGCTTCCGGCACTTGGGCACAAACCCCGAGCCCGGCGCCGGCTGTCTCGGCCAGTCCCTCGCCGGCGCCCTCGGCATCGCCCGCCCCGGCCGCGAGCGCCTCGCCCGCGCCTGTGGCAACGCCCTCGCCGGCGGCCAGCGCCTCACCCTCGCCCGGCCCGGTGCCGCCGCCCGCCGCGGCCGTCACCCCGGCCCCGGTGCAGACCGCCGATCCCTTTGGCCTGGAGACCGCGCTCGAGCCGAAGAAGGTCGTGATGGTCAAGGGCACCGCCAACTGGGACTCGGCCTTCGACACGCTGATCGACGCCTTCAAGGTGCTGAACACGCTCTTGGACAAGCAGGGCATCAAGCACGCCGGCAATTCCATGATCGTCTACACCTCGACGGACGACACCGGCTTCACCTTCCTCGCCGAGATCCCGGTCGAGCAGGACCCGAAAAACCTGGCCAAGGACATGAGCATCGGCAAATCGCCGGAGGGCAAGGCGCTGAAATTCGTCCATCGCGGCTCGTACGACAACATGGACAACACCTATGAGGCGATCACCAATCACCTCGACGACAAGAAGCTGGAAGCCAAGGACACGTTCATCGAGGAATACCTCACCGATCCCCTGAAGACGGCCGAGGACAAGCTCGTGATCAACGTCTATGTGCCGCTGAAGTGAGAATGATGAAGAAGCCTGTTGCCCTCGCCGCATTTGTCGCCGCCACGCTTTTGGCTACGCCCGCGCTCGCCGACGATTTTCCAGCCGCCATTTCGGTCAGCGGAGAAGCGACCGTATCCGCAGCGCCCGATCTCGCGCAGATCGACGCCGGTGTCGCCAATGACGCCAAGACGGCCAAAGAAGCCTCCGATGCCAACAACGCGGCGATGGGCAAGGTGCTGCTGGCGCTGAAGGGCGCCGGGATCGCGGAGAAGGACTACCAGACCTCGCGGCTGTCGCTGCAGCCGCAATACGGCCAGAACAAAACCACCGGCGCCTCGCCCGTGGTCGGCTTCCGCGCCTCCAATCGTGTCTCCGTGAAGATTCGCGACGTGACCAAGGTGGCCGGCATCATCGACATACTGGTCAGCGCCGGCGCCAACGATATCGGCAACATCTCCTTCGAGGTGACGCAGGCCTCAAAGCTGCTTGACGACGCCCGCGAGCAGGCGGTCGCCGATGCCCGCCGCAAGGCCGAGATCTACGCCAGGGCCACCGGCGTCACGCTGGGTGCACCGCTGAGCGTTTCCGAGGGCGGCGGTCCGGTGCCGCTGTTCAAGTCGAGGATGGCAACGGCGCCGATGGCCGCGCCAGCCGCCGTTGCGCCGGGCGAGGAAACGCTGTCGGTGACGGTGAATGTGAGCTGGGCAATCAAGCAGGGGCAGTAGGAGGCACACTGCCGCAACACCAATGGTGTCGTCCCGGCGAAGGCCGGGACCCATACCGCGTGATCTTTCGGTAGGCGCAGGTCGCGGTACCGCGGGTAGACTGAAAACGACGAGTCTTCGTCAAACGTCTTCCTGTGGTTATGGATCCCGGCCTTCGCCGGGACGACAGCGGAGAATGACGCTAAATCTCCACCACCTGCCCCGGCTGCATCGCCACGAACCGCTCCTGCGGAATCTTCGCCGCATCGAGCGCCTCGACCAGCGCTTTCGCCGGCGCATCGATCGCCTCATCCGTCAGCTGAAACGTGCCGTGATGATGCCCGAGCGCTTCCTGCGCGCCGCAATCGGCGAGCGCCTTCACCGCATCCTCCGGATTCATGTGCTGGTCGCGCATGAACCAGCGCGGCTCGTAGGCGCCGATCGGGAGGATCGCCAGACGCAGCGGCCCGTGCTTCTCGGCGACGCGGCGAAAATGCCCGCCGTCGCCATAGCCGGAATCGCAGACGACATAGATTTTTCCGGCCGGCGTCTCCAGGACAAAACTCGCCCACAGCGCCTTGTTGCGGTCGAACATGCCGCGTGCCGACCAGTGCCGGGTCGGCACCAGCGTCACGGCCACACCGCCACCGAGCTCGACACGATCATGCCAGTCGAAGGCTTCCACCTTGATGGTGGAATCGGCGCTGCGCATCGTTACGTCGTTGCCGAGCGGGGTCACCACGCGCGGCGCAAAATTCTTGGAAAGCCGCGACAGCGTCGCGATGTCGAGATGATCATAGTGCCCGTGGGAAACCAGCACGACGTCGATCTTCGGCAGCTTCTCGAACGCGATGCCGGGATCGTTGTGCCGCTTCGGTCCGGCGAAGCTGACAGGCGAGACCCGCATCGACCAGACGGGATCGACCATGATGTTGAGGCCGCCGGTCTGGATCAGCCAGCTGGCGTGGCCGACGAAGGAGAGCCGTACCTTGTCGCCGTCGACGCGGGCCGGCGGCGTATCGGCATGGGGGCTCGGCGCCCAATCCGGCCAGTCCGCGCGCTGCCCCCGGCCACCCAATTGCCAACGCAGCACCTCGCCGAGCGATCGTGGCGGCGCCCCGTCGGGATCGAAGAAGGTCAGGCCGTCGAAATGGTCGGACACGGGGCCGTCATAGGTTTTCATGCGGGACATCCAAAGGGAGGGCACGCCGACCAGCGCAGCGCCACCGGCAAGCAGTCCGAAAACGCGGCGGCGGGTGATCGGCACGGGCGGGCTTCAGGGATGGTCGACGCGGTAAGACATCACCGCCTATATGGGCGGTGCCGCCGGAAAAGGAACCCATGGTCGAAAGCCTCATGTTTTCAATGGCTTGCATTGCAGAAGCCATCTCCGGGCGCTAACTTTCCTTGACTTTCTTGCCTGAGCGGCGTTTAACCCGCGCACTTTCTCGGAAAGGCTTTCTTTTCGACCCGCCGACTGGTCCTGCGAGGCCAGAGGCTAACGCCCGACAGCGCTATGCGCCCTCGGGCGTAAAGGTGTTTGGAAGATCGCTTGCCCAAGTAAGTGGTCATCCCCCGCGAAGGCGGGGGATCCAGTATTCCAGAGGCAGCTCGGTTTGAGCCGAGGCGCCGCGGCGTACTGGCTGCCCCGGTCAAGCCGGGGCATGACAGTGGTGAATGCGGCAACCCTGCGCGAGCGGGACAAGGGACAACGGCATTGTTCGACAATCTGTCGGAACGGCTTGGTGGCATTCTCGATCGTCTGACGGGGCGCGGTGCGCTGACCGAAAAGGACGTCGACGCCGCGATGCGCGAGGTGCGCCGCGCGCTGCTGGAAGCCGACGTCGCGCTCGAAGTGGTCCGCAGCTTCACCGAGCGCGTCCGCGAGCAGGCGATCGGCGCCACCGTCGTCAAGTCGGTGACGCCCGGCCAGATGGTGGTCAAGATCGTCCATGACGAGCTGATCAATACGCTCGGCGCCGAAAGCCAGACCATCGACGTAAATTCCGTGCCGCCGGTGCCGATCATGATGGTCGGCCTGCAAGGCTCCGGTAAAACCACCACCACCGCCAAGCTCGCCCGCCGCCTGGTCCAGCGCGACAAGCGCAAGGTGCTGATGGCCTCGCTCGACGTCTATCGCCCGGCGGCGATGGAGCAGCTGGCAGTGCTCGGCCGCGATCTCGACATTCCGACCCTGCCGATCGTGGCGGGACAGCAGCCGCCACAGATTGCCAAGCGCGCGCTGGAGGCCGGCAAGCTCGGCGGCTACGACATCGTGCTGCTCGACACCGCCGGCCGCACCACGCTCGATGAAGAGATGATGGCGGAGGCAGCCGCGATCAAAGCTGCCGCCAATCCGCATGAAGTGCTGCTGGTCGCCGATAGCCTCACCGGCCAGGACGCCGTCAACCTCGCCCGCGCCTTCGACGAGCGCGTCGGCCTCACCGGCATCGTGCTGACCCGCGTGGACGGCGACGGCCGCGGCGGCGCCGCGCTGTCGATGCGTGCGGTCACCGGCAAGCCGATCAAGCTGATCGGCACCGGTGAAAAGACCGACGCGCTGGAGGATTTCCATCCCGACCGTATCGCCGGCCGCATCCTCGGCATGGGCGACGTGGTCTCGCTGGTCGAGCGGGCTGCCGCCAACATCGACGCCGAAAAGGCCGCGCGCACCGCCGAGCGCATGCGCAAGGGCCAGTTCGACCTCAACGACATGCGCGAGCAGCTGTTGCAGATGGCGAACATGGGCGGCATCAGCGGCCTGATGGGCATGATGCCCGGCATCGCCAAGATGAAGAACCAGATCGCGGCCGCCGGCATCGACGACAAGATCTTGAAGCGCCAGGTCGCGGTGATCGATTCGATGACGCGCGACGAGCGGCGTCATCCCGATCTGCTCAAGGCCAGCCGCAAGAAGCGCATCGCCGCCGGAAGCGGCCAGAGCGTCGAGCAGGTCAACAAGCTGCTCAAGATGCACCGGAACATGGCCGACGTGATGAAGGCCATGGGCTCGGGCAAGCGCGGTCCGCTCGCCGGCATCGCGCAGGCGATGGGCTTTGGCGGCGGCATGAAGCCGCCTTCGCCGGAAGAGATGAAGGCCTTGCAGGAGAAGATGCAGGGTGGCGGCGGCCAGGGCCTGCCCAGCCTGCCGAAGGATCTGCCCCCAGGTCTGCGCACCGGTCTGCCGAACGTTCCTGGCCTGACCGGGTTGAGCGGCAAGCCGATGCTGCCGGGCCTCGGCGGGTTTCCAGGCAAGAAGAAATGAGGAATTCGTCGTGCGGGATCGCAAGCGTCCCGCGCAACGCGGAATACCAATCAACCGAACAAAACGTACTTTGAAGGAGAACTAGATGTCCGTCGTTATCCGCCTCGCCCGCGCAGGCACCAAGAAGCGCCCCGTCTATCACGTCGTCGTCGCCGATTCGCGCTTCCCCCGCGATGGCCGCTTCATCGAGCGCCTCGGCCATTTCAACCCGCTGCTGCCGAAGGACAACGAGACCCGGCTCAAGCTCGACATGGACAAGGTGAAGGCCTGGCTCGCCAAGGGCGCGCAGCCGTCGGACCGCGTGATGCGCTTCCTCGATGCCGCCGGCGTCAAGAAGCGCGAAGCGCGCAGCAACCCGCAGAAGGCCGTGCCGCGCAAGGAGCGCAAGGCGCAGGCCGAAGCCGCCGCCAAGGGCTAAGGCTAATTCATGTCGGCGCTGATCTGCGTCGCGCGGATCGGCGCCGCGCATGGTGTGCGCGGCGCGGTCAAATTGTGGACCTTCACCGAGGATCCACTTGCCGTGCGGCGTTATGGGCCGCTTCTCGCCAAGGACGGCAAGCGCCAGTTCGAGGTAGCAACGGCGCGCGAGGCCAAGGATCATCTGGTCGCGACGTTCAAGGGCGTCACGACCCGCGATGAGGCCGAACGCCTCAACGGCATCGAGCTCTATGTCGCGCGCGAAAAGCTGCCCGCGATCGACGCGGACGAATATTACCACGCCGACCTGATCGGGCTCGCCGCCGTCACCATCGATGGCGACGCGCTCGGCCGCGTGCTCGCGATCCATAATTTCGGCGCCGGCGACATCATCGAGATCGCGCCGCCCAAAGGCACGTCGCTGCTGCTGCCGTTCTCCAATGCGGTGGTGCCGGAGGTCGACATCGCCGGCGGACGCGTCGTGATCGCGCTGCCGCAGGAGATCGAAGGCGAGGACAGGAACGGCGACCCCTTCGCGGGTCGTCCCGGCGAAGGCCGGGACCCATAACCACAGGGTGTGGTTTTTGGCTAAGCTGGTAGCTCCAGCCATCGCAAAACTGCCTGCGGTGGTTATGGGTCCCGGCCTTCGCCGGGACGACGGATTTCATAGGGCGCAATGACCAACCCCTCACCCTGGCGCGCGACGGTGCTGACGCTGTTTCCGGAGATGTTTCCGGGGCCGCTCGGCGTGAGCCTGGCCGGGCGGGCGCTGGCGTCCGGGCTGTGGGAGCTCGAGGCACGGGACATCCGGGCCTCCGCGACCGACCGCCACCGCAGCGTTGACGACACCCCGGCCGGCGGCGGCCCGGGCATGGTGCTCCGGGCGGACATCCTGGCGGCAGCGATCGACGCGGCTGAGGCCGGGCCGGACCGGCCCCGTCTGCTGATGAGCCCCCGGGGTCGGCCATTGACCCAGGCACGCGTCCTGGAGCTCGCCGAGGGCGCCGGACCCCTGATCGTCTGCGGACGCTTCGAGGGGGTGGACCAGCGGGTAATCGACGGACGGGCCCTCGAAGAGGTCTCGATCGGCGATTACGTGCTCTCGGGAGGCGAAATCGCGGCGCTGGCGCTGATTGACGCCTGCGTCCGGCTGCTGCCGGGGGTCATGGGCAAGGAGGCTTCCGGAACCGAGGAAAGCTTCTCGGATGGGCTGCTGGAATACCCCCAATACACCCGCCCGCAGCTGTTCGAGGGTATTCCGATCCCGGAGATCCTGACCTCCGGCGACCATGCCAAGGTCGCGGCCTGGCGGCGGGCGGAATCCGAGGCCCTGACGGCGGCCCGGCGACCGGATTTGTGGTCTCAGGTCCCGAGCAAAGCCCCGAATCGGCCCGGTCGCCAAAAAACGCCAAAAACCAAGACAGACGGGTGACAAACGCTCCGGCTTGCCTTATAGCAGCGGCCAAATCCGCAATGGCTGGATAGACGAATTTCGCGCAGCCCCCGTTTCCAAGGCTGGGCGCGCTGATGGAGATTTACCCATGAACCTGATCAAGCAGCTCGAACAAGAGCAATTCGACAAGCTGTCCGCCGGCAAGAACATCCCGGAATTCGGTCCCGGCGATACCGTGATCGTCAACGTGAAGGTCATCGAAGGCGACCGCACCCGCGTGCAGGCCTATGAAGGCGTCTGCATCGGCCGTTCCGGCGGTGGCCTCAACGAGAGCTTCACCGTGCGCAAGATTTCGTATGGCGAGGGCGTCGAGCGCGTGTTCCCGCTGATGTCGCCGATGATCGACTCGATCAAGGTGGTGCGCCGCGGCAAGGTGCGTCGCGCCAAGCTCTACTATCTCCGCAATCTCCGCGGCAAGTCGGCCCGCATCGTCGAGAAGCAGGACCGCGCCACCGCCGTCAACGAGTAAGCTCCGCCATCAGGCGAGTTTCGAAGAGCGCGGGGCGAAACCCCGCGCTTTTTTGTTGCCTCAGCCGTGCGCGTCAAAGGCCTCGCGCTTCTGAACTGGCCTGCTATATATTCCTGGAATGGTTCCAGATCAGACCAGCATGCAGCCCATCGAGCGCGTCGTCATCGACGATCGCTCGCGGCTGCCTGGCCGGTTCTTCGGACGCTTCGCGACCTCGGCAACGTCAGAGCTTAGTCCCGCAGCTTAAACGCTGCGCTGAAGACGACTTCGTTGCCCCGCGCGTGACCGCGCATACCGCTGACACACATTCCCGGAGCTGACGCTCATGTCCAAGCCGACCACATTGTACGACAAGATCTGGAACGACCATCTGGTGCACGAAGCCGATGACGGCACCTGCCTGCTGTATATCGATCGCCATCTGGTGCACGAGGTGACCTCGCCGCAGGCGTTCGAAGGCCTGCGCGCCACCGGCCGCAAGGTCCACGCGCCGGAAAAGACCCTCGCCGTCGTCGACCACAACGTGCCGACCACCGACCGCACCAAGCCGAACCCCGACCCTGAAAGCATCGAGCAGATCAAGGCGCTGGCCGAGAACGCCAAGGAATTCGGCATCGAATATTACGACGAGTTCGACAAGCGCCAGGGCGTCGTCCATGTCATCGGCCCCGAGCAGGGCTTTACGCTGCCCGGCACCACCATCGTCTGCGGTGACAGCCACACCTCGACCCATGGTGCGTTCGGCGCGCTCGCGCACGGCATCGGCACCTCCGAAGTCGAGCACGTGCTGGCGACGCAGACGCTGATCCAGAAGAAGGCGAAGAACATGCGCGTCACCGTCGACGGCAAATTGCCGGACGGCGTGACGGGCAAGGACATCATCCTGGCCATCATCGGCGAGATCGGCACCGCCGGCGGCACCGGCTACGTGCTGGAGTATGCCGGCGATGCGATCAGCGCGCTCAGCATGGAAGGCCGCATGACGGTCTGCAACATGTCGATCGAGGGCGGCGCGCGCGCCGGCCTGGTTGCGCCCGACCAGAAGGCGTTCGACTTCCTGCGCGGCCGTCCCAAGGCACCCAAGGGCGCCGACTGGGATGCGGCCATGCGCTACTGGGAGAAGCTGCGCTCCGACGACGGCGCGCATTTCGACCACGAGCTGCGGCTGGATGCGGCAAAGCTGCCGCCGATCGTGACCTGGGGCACCTCGCCTGAGGACGTCATCTCGGTGACCGGCATCGTGCCCGATCCGGACAAGATCGCGGACGAGGCCAAGCGTCTCTCCAAGCACCGCGCCTTGAAATATATGGGCCTGACCGCGGGCACCAAGATCACCGACATCAAGCTCGACCGCATCTTCATCGGCTCCTGCACCAATGGCCGCATCGAGGATCTGCGCGCCGCCGCCAAGATCGCGGAGGGCAAGCAGGTCTCGGCCCACGTCAATGCCATGGTGGTGCCGGGCTCCGGCCTCGTGAAGGAGCAGGCCGAAGCCGAAGGTCTGGACAAGATCTTCATCAAGGCCGGCTTCGAATGGCGCGAGCCGGGCTGCTCGATGTGCCTCGCCATGAACCCGGACAAGCTGAAGCCGGAAGAGCGCTGCGCCTCGACCTCGAACCGCAACTTCGAGGGCCGCCAGGGTTTCAAGGGCCGCACCCATCTGGTGTCGCCGGCGATGGCGGCGGCCGCCGCGATCGCGGGCCATTTCGTCGACGTCCGGGAGTGGCGCTAAGCCGCTCCCTGCAATTTGAGCTAAAGCGGCAAACGGCCGTTAATCGGCAGCGCCGACATTGTGTCCTCGCGACGGTTTCGCGAGGACACGCCTCATGACCAACAAGCCCGAATATGTCGACCTGATCGGCGAGGCGACACGCCAGCACCGGCGTCGCCCTGCGCCGCTGCGCATCGTCGCCAAGCCCGAGGTCGAGGAGACCTCGCGCCTCAGCCGCTGGCCGCCGGCGATGTTCAAGCAGTGGAAGCTGGAGAACCTCACACGCTGGAAGTCGGCGTCGTGGAAATTGAAGGATTGGCTGTAGCTAAGACGTCATTCCGGGATGGCGCGCAAGCGCCAGACCCGGAATCTCGAGATTCCGGGTTCTCGCTTTGCGAGCCCCGGAATGACGCAGGCTCGCGCTACCAATAGCGGTACGGATAGTGCCAGCGATGCCAGCGGCAGATGCGGCGCGGGCCGTAATAGGTCCAGATGATCCGGCAGCGGCGCGGATAGTGGTAATAGGGATAGTAGCCGCCGTAATAATAGCGCCGGTGGAAGTGGCGATAGCCGTAATGGGGACGATAGGCCCCGTAGCGATGAAATCCGCCATAGCGATGCAAGCCGCCGTAGCGATAACCGCCGCCGTGAAAGGCCGGCGCGGCACGGAAACCACCGCCGTGAAAACCACCGCCGCGGAAGCCGCCGAAATGTCCTCCACCACCATGGAAACCGCCGCCGCCGCGAAAACCGCCACCGCCGTGGAAGCCGCCACCATGTCCGCCATGCCCACCACCGCCGCCGCCATGGCGAACCTGCGTGATCATGTCGTCGGCCGCAGTCTTCGCCGCCGGCAACGGCGCCGGATTGATCGGAGTCAACGCCTCGGCACGACGCGCAGTCCCCGCCGACAGCATCAGCGTTGTGACGGCCGCAAGCCCGAGCAAGCGTAACGGGCTTGTCCCAACACCCAAAATCCTCAGCATGGAATTCTCCCTGAACCCGGACAGCGGCATTGCGGCGCAGCGTCTCGCGCCACCGGTGTTCATTCGGCTGTTCATTTGCGGTCGCGCCCAAGATTAAAATTAGGGATAGCGACGTGAACGCCTCATGAATGAACGAGTTTCCGGCAACGCGCTCCGGCGCAGTGCCGCGACGGGAGGAATTCTTGCCATGACTGTCTACGCGATCGCGCAATTGAAGATGACGGACCGCGCGGCGTATGACCGCTATCAGGCACGCTTCTTCGATGTGTTCAGGAAGTACAACGGACGGCTGCTGGCGGCCGACGAACATCCGCGTGTGCTCGAAGGCGCATGGCCCTATGACAAACTTGTCATGATGTCGTTTCCCGACGAAGCCGCGTTTCTCGCCTTCTCCAACTCACCCGACTACGAGGACATCTCGCGCGATCGCAAGGCAGGCGCGCAGGCGACCGTGCTGCTGGTGAAGGGATTTGCGCCTACCGGCTAGCGCCTCACCACCACGGTCCGAAACCGAGCACGAAGGGGGCGGGCACACCGTAGGGATAGGGACGGTAGTAGACGGGCCGCGCGTAGTAGCGCGGATCATGGGGCGCAGAATGCCGCGCAATGTCGTGGTGTCGCGCGTGTCGTCGCGCATCAAAAACTGCGATCCCCGCCGAGGCATCCGGCTTCGTCGTCCTCTGCATCGCGGAAGCGCGAGGCATACCGGCGGCGAGCCCAACGAGAACGGCCAATGCAATCCATCGCGTCATGACGACCTCCGCGCCTTGAGCATGCGGGCTTCACCAGGCCGTCTGCAAGTTAAAACAGGCCCGGCGGTGATGACGATGCCCGCGCCAATGATGACGGCGCCAATGGTGTTACGACACAAGGATTAGGGCCGAGCTCTGGAGCCTTGAGACTGAATAGGCTATGGATGAACGCGCTCCCGACGCGTGCAGAGCGCACGCAACAAGTTCCTGAGTCTCGGCGCAACATTTCAGGCGCCACCAAAACCGGCCGTCAGCGACGAACGTATCTTCTGGTCGAGCGAATGCAGGAGATGGTCATGCCGAATTCCAGCGGATTGCGGATATCTCGCCTCGCGATCGCAGCGAGCCTTGCGCTCGGCGCGGGCACGGCGCTTGCCGCGCAGGGGCCAGGCGTCGAGGCCGGTGCGGCGAGCCCGTTCACACAATTGGTGATGGCGATCCTGGTTTATGGCGCGTCCGCAGCGATCGTCGGCGCCGGACTGCTCGGCGCGCTGCGCGGGCAGTAAGTCTGCCTCAGCCCCGGCGCCAGTAGCAGCTCATACGCGGCACGATCACTGTGCCGCTCGGCCGGTATTCCTGCACATAGGTCGCGTTGCACACGCGGACCGCATCGGGACCCGGATAGTAGCGCGGATAGACGCCGTCCGGGCTGTAATAGGGGGTGACGCGCAAGCGCGCCTGGGGCCGCTTGCGCGGCGGCGGGCCGTCGGGCGGGGCGGCCTGGGCCAACCGGACGTCGGGACCGGCCGTCTGGGCTTCGGCGCTACCGCAAAATGGCGAAAACAACCCCATGCCAAGTAGAACCAGTACCGCTGTTCCCGCCCGCATCGCACCACCCACCTGAAACGTCCCCATCGAGGTGCCGTACGCTCCCCGTTTTGGCGGCGCCCGTCAACCTCGCCGCGCTTATAAAGCGGGATGCATCGCCGGGGAACCCGCGCTAAGGAGAGAGCATGTGGACGGAATTGAAAGCGCCCTCGCTGGCCGAGATGGAAGCGACGGCACACGGGATCTTCGAGCGCCTGCCCGCGCAATTTCGCAAGCTCTGCGAGGGCGTGATCATCCGCGTCGACGACTTCCCGACCGAGGAGGTGCTCGACGAGATGGAATGCGAGAGCGAGTTCGACCTGCTCGGCCTGTTCCAGGGCGTCGGCCTGCCGCAGCAGAGCTTTGGCGACGTGGCGCGGCTGCCCAACATGGTCTGGCTCTACCGCCGGCCGATCCTGGACTATTGGGCCGAGCACGAGGAAAGCCTCGGCCATATCGTCCGCCACGTCCTGATCCATGAGATCGGCCACCATTTCGGCCTCTCGGACGACGATATGGCGGCGATTGAGGCTCAGGCAGACTAGATCTGCCGAATTCGGCCTAGGATTCGGGCCCCGATCGCGATAAATACGCTTTCCCCTGAACCCACCCCGGGAAGCGCAACCATGGACAAGTTCACTACGCTGGAGGGCGTCGCGGCGCCGCTGAAGATCATCAATGTCGACACCGACATGATCATTCCGAAGCAGTACCTCAAGACCATCAAGCGCACCGGCCTTGGCAAGGGGCTCTTCTCCGAGCAGCGCTACAAGGACGACGGCAGCGAGAACCCGGATTTCGTCCTCAACCAGCCGGCCTATCGCAATTCGAAGGTGCTGGTCGCCGGTGACAATTTCGGCTGCGGCTCGAGCCGCGAGCACGCGCCCTGGGCGCTGCTCGATTTCGGCATCCGCTGCGTGATCTCGACCTCGTTCGGCGACATCTTCTACAACAACTGCTTCAAGAACGGCATTCTGCCGATCCGCGTTGCCCAGGAAGACCTCGACAAGCTGTTCGACGACGCCGAGCGCGGCGCCAATGCGACGCTGACGATCGACCTGCCGAACCAGGAGATCCGCGGTCCCGACGGCGGCAAGGTCAAGTTCGAGATCGATCCGTTCCGCAAGCACTGCCTGATCAACGGCCTCGACGACATCGGTCTCACGATGGAGAAGAAGTCGTCCATCGACACCTATGAGGAGAAGCTCAAGCGCGAACGCGCCTGGGCCTGATCTCGATATCCGGTTCAAGCCCCGGTGCTGATAGCGCCGGGGCTTTTTCTTTGCCCTGATTATCCCCTATAGCTTCGCGCATGCTGCCCGACATCGTCACCTTCTGGCACGGCCCGATGGACGCACTGCGCCAGACCTGTCTGCGCTCGCAGCTTGCGGCCGGCCACAGGGTCACGGTGTACAGCTTCGACACCATTCCCGGCCTGCCCGCGGGCATCGAGAACGCGGACGCCGAGGCGATCCTGCCGCATGCCTTTTCCGAGCGACTGCGGCCGCCGCAGCCGGATGGAAGCTGGCGCGACTGGACCACGCTCCAGTTCAGCGACTTCTTCCGCATGAAGTTGATGGCCAAGAGTGCCGGTCTCTGGCTCGATGCCGACGTGCTGCTCTTGAAGCCGGCCGTGATCGATCCCGCAAAACCTTATTTCGCCTGGGAGCGGCCGCGCCAGCTCGGCAACTCCGTGATCTATCTGCCGCCCGAGCACGGCATCGTTGCCGCTTTCGAAGAGCTGATGGAGCAGGAAGAGCTGACGCCGAACTGGCTGTCGGTGCGCCACCGCATCACGTTTATGATGCGCCGCCTGCGCGGCGGCTCGAACCGCCTCTCGGACATCCGCGTCGCGATCTTCGGACCCGCGGCACTCACCGCACTCGCGCGCCGCACCGGCGAATTGCAGAATGCGCTGCCGAAGCAGTCGTTCTATGCGGTGCATGCCGAGCCAAAACTGTTCTTCGATCCCTCGAGCTATCTCGGCCTCGTCACCGACCCCGCGATCATCGGCCTGCACATCTCGCCCAAGGGCCGCGGCGGCGAGAAGCCGATCCCGGGCAGCCTGTATGCGTGGGCTGCGGAGCGGTTTGCGTAGCCGCCAGTTCTCCGCTGTCGTCCCGGCGAAGGCCGGGACCCATAACCACAGAGGGCGGTTTGGCGAAGACTCTCAGTTACATCGTACGATGGCAACGCGCACCGCGCGCCATCGATCGAGCCCGCGGTATGGGTCCCGGCCTTCGCCGGGACGACGACGGCGGTTGTTGCGATGCTGTCGCAACGCGTGCCAGGACACACGCGCCGAATTTGATCCAGCGCAACGCGCGTCTGCACCATCGTGCTCTATTCGGCTCCAATCGCACGCGCCCAACGGAGCTTCGCATGAGCACCGCAAGCAGGCCTTATCCCATCGTTCAGGACCTCATCGAGTCCTTTGCTTCCTGGCTGAAGCACCGCCGCGAGCTGAACGAAATACGGCAGCTCGATCGCTCCGAGTTCGATCGGATCGCAGGCGATCTCAGGATTGCGCCCGATGATCTCGAAGAGCTGGTTCGCCACGGCAAGCACGCCGCCGACGAACTGCCGAAGATGCTGGAACAGCTCGGCATCAATGCCGAAGGGCTCGGCCGCGCACAGCCGCTGCTGCTGCGCGACATGGTGCGGGTCTGCTCGCTCTGCAATAGCAAGGGACAATGCGACCGCGACCTCGCCAGCGGCACTGCCGCAGAGAACTACCACGGCTACTGTGCGAATGCCTCGACGCTGGAGTCGCTCGATCGCGCCGACCTCGCGCCGCGCTAAGACTTGCTCATCGCCGCAATCGCATCCGCGATCTCGATCGTGCGCCGCGCCATGTCGGCGTGCAGTCGCTCCACCATTGCGCCGTCGAGCCGGATCGCGCCGCGCGAGACGTTCTCCGGCAATTCGAATGCCGCGATGATTTTGCGCGCACGCGCGACTTCCTCCTCGGGCGGGGTGAAGATGGCGTTGCAGGCGTCGATCTGCGAGGGGTGGATCAGCGTCTTGCCGTCGAAGCCGAGATCGCGGCCCTGGGCGCATTCGGTGGCGAAGCCGTCGGAATTGGCAATGTCGCTGTAGGGGCCGTCGAGAATTTCGAGGCCATGGGCGCGCGTCGCCAGGATACAGTGGGTGATCATCGGAATCATCGCGGCGCGACCCGGCAGCATTTTGATCCGCGTCTCGCGCGAGATGTCGTTCGGCCCGAACACGAAACCCGACAGGCGCGTCTTCGGATCGCGCCCGGCGGCGGCCAGCTCCTCGGCATGCAGCACCGCGCGCGCGGTCTCGATCATGGCCCAGACCTTCACGGTCGGCGCGGCGCCAAGTTCGGCGAGGCGGCGGCCGATCGTGTCGAGATCTTCGACGCTCGAGACTTTTGGAACCAGGATGCCGTCCGGCGAAGCTTTTGCGGCCATCGCGACGTCATCGGCCCACCAGGGCGTGTCGAGGCCGTTGGTCCGGATCAAAATCTCGCGCTTGCCGAACCCCTTGTCCGCGATCGCGGCGGCGATGCCGTCACGCGCCACCCCCTTGAGGTCGGGGGCGACGGAATCTTCCAGATCGAGGATCAGGCCGTCGGCCGGCAGGTTCTGGGCCTTTTCCAGCGCGCGGGGGTTGGAGCCGGGCATGAACAGATGGCTGCGGCGCGGGCGGGTCATGCAAGCGTTCCCTTGAGGTTTTCCGTGTTCTGACCAAAGCCGATAGCATCTGGCCTGCCTATTCGAAAGGCTTGTTCGCTCCCCGGGTCTATGGTTAGGCATAGGTCATGATCACGTTCCCTCAGCACTTGCTGGAAGGCTACAAGGCCTTCGCCACCCAGCGGCTGCCGACCGAGCAGACCCGCTACCGCGACCTGTCGGTGAGGGGGCAGTCGCCGGAAGTGATGGTGATCGGCTGCTGCGACTCGCGCGTCTCGCCCGAGGTGATCTTCGACGTCGGCCCCGGCGAGCTCTTCGTCGTCCGCAACATCGCCAATCTCGTGCCGGTGTATCAGCCCGACGGCAATGCGCACGGCGTCTCGGCGGCGCTGGAATACGCGGTCACGGTGCTGCGCATCAAGCACATCGTCGTGCTCGGGCACGCCCAATGCGGCGGCATCCGCGCCTTCGTCGACAAGATCGAGCCGCTCACGCCCGGCGATTTCATCGGCAAATGGATGCAGATGTTCATCAAGCCGGGGGAGATCGTCGAGCAGCGCGACCACGAGACGATGGCGCAATTCGTCGAGCGCATCGAGAAGGCCGCGGTGTTCCGCAGCCTGGAAAACCTGATGACGTTCCCGTTCGTGCGCAAGGCGGTCGATGCCGGCCAGATGCAGCTCCACGGCGCCTATTTCGGCGTCGCGGAGGGATCGCTGTTCGTGCTGGACCAGGTCGCGAAGGAATTTCGCAGCGTCAGGGACGCGGCGTAGGCCGCTCTTGTAGGGTGGGTTAGCCGAAGGCGTAACCCACCATGTCTGTCACCGCGGAAAGTAAAGAGGTGGGTTACGCTTCGCTAACCCACCCTACGAAGCAACGCTTCCCTTACGCCGCCTTCTTCTTCGCGCTGATCAGCTTGCGGTTGATCAGGACTTCGGCGATCTGGATCGCGTTGAGCGCGGCGCCCTTGCGCAGATTGTCCGACACGCACCACAGCACCAGGCCGTTCTCCACCGTCGCATCCTCGCGGATGCGGCTGATATAGGTGGCGTCCTCGCCGGCCGCTTCATACGGCGTGGCGTAGCCGCCGGGCTCCTGCTTGTCGATGACGAGGCAGCCCGGCGCCTTGCGCAGGATGTCGCGCGCTTCATCGGCCGTGATCGGGTTCTCGAACTCGATGTTGACGGCCTCGGAGTGGCCGACGAACACCGGCACGCGCACGCAGGTCGCGGAAAGCTTGATCCTGGGATCAAGAATCTTCTTGGTCTCCATCATCATCTTCCACTCTTCCTTGGTGTAGCCGTCCTCCATGAAGACGTCGATGTGGGGGATGACGTTGAAAGCGATGCGCTTGGGGAATTTCTTCGCGATCAGCTCGCTGTTGGTGTAGACGGCCTTGGTCTGCGAGAACAGTTCGTCCATCGCGTCCTTGCCGGCGCCGGACACCGATTGATAGGTCGAGACCACGACGCGCTTGATCGTCGCCTTGTCGTGCAACGGCTTCAGCGCGACCACGAGCTGCGCGGTCGAGCAGTTCGGGTTGGCGATGATGTTCTTCTTGGCGAAGCCCTTGGCCGCGTCCGCGTTCACTTCCGGCACGATCAGCGGCACGTCCGGGTCCATGCGCCAGGCCGAGGAATTGTCGATCACGACCGTGCCGGCGGCGCCGATCTTCGGCGACCATTCCTTCGACACCTCACCGCCCGCCGACATCAGGCAGATGTCGACGTCGGAGAAGTCGTAATGCTCGAGCGCTTTGACCTTCAGGGTGCGGTCGCCATAGGAGACCTCGACGCCGACGCTGCGGCGTGACGCCAATACGACGACCTCGTCCGCGGGGAATTTGCGCTCATCGAGGATGTTGAGCATTTCCCGTCCGACATTGCCGGTCGCGCCGACCACTGCGACTTTGTAACCCATCGTTCACTCTCCGATGAAAAAGCCCTTTCCTGAAGCTGACGCTTAAACAGGAAGAGCAGCGCTTCTATGCGAGAACCGGCCTCAAGACAACGTTGGACCATGCCTGAAGGCCGTGGATGCAGTCGCCTGAGGCCAGCACGGCCGCAACGCCCACCCAGATCCATCTTGCGCTCGCCAATTTCGCCGATGAGGTCGTGGGCACGCTGGCGCGCCTGTTCGCCTATGTGGGGGTTTTGGTGCTGTTTGCCATCCTCGGGCTTGCCGCGCTCGGCCAGTTGCCGAGCCTGCGCGACGACGAGCCGGGGATGAAGCCGGGCTGGAGCGTCGCTGACCGCTCGCATCCGGCCTTTGCCGTCAGCCGAATGGATTCATCCGATAAATCAGCCGCTTACACTATCTTTCGGCACCCCGAGGGCGGCCGCAGGGACGTGCTGCGCTGGACCGGCGAGGCGGACCGGCCGCTCGCCGAGCTCGAAATCTACCGGCCAGGGGGCGAATTCGACCTGGCTCGTCCGGCCGCCGCCGATCTGGCCATCCAGATGGGCCTTCCGCTAGGCCTCGGCGCCGAGGCGCCGCTCGAGCAAGCCGGCATGATCGACACGAAATTCGGACCCGTTGCGCTGTTCCGTCCCAGCGCCACGGCGAAGGGGAGGCAGACCTGCCTCGGCTATCTCAAGCGCAACGAGGACCCTGCGCTCCAGATCTCCGGCTTCTCCTGCCAGGGCGACACCGTGCCGGCCCGGCGCGCCGCGATCGCCTGCACGCTGAACCGGCTGACGCTGCTCACATCGGGCAACGAGCCGAAGCTGGCGGAATTGTTCGCCCACGCCGAGCTCAAGCGCCGCTCTTGCGACCCCGCCGGCTCATCCGACTGGCTGCTGGGCGCCGCGAACGCGCAATTGCGCGGGGCGCTTTGACCGGCATCAAGCTCAAGTGGCTGGTTTCCATGCAACTTTTGCCGGCACGCACGATTATTCCGGCGTGGTGTGACCCAATAGACCTAGTTGCGGCCGCCCCGGCCGGGCTAGTATGGGGTCGAAATCGATTGGCGGCTTGCCGCCTGAAGGGGACGTGATGAGCTCGAATTTCTCTGCCGCGAACAAACTGGCGATGTGGCTTGCGGCCGGCGCCGTGGTTGCCATGTCCTCAGCCCTCGCGACACCAGCCTCGGCCGACACCAAGAAGCAGCGTTATGACAACGGCCGTCCCTATTACGGCCCGAGCGGCCCCAACGCGGTCTATCAGCAGGGTCGCACCCGCCTCTATGTGAGCAAGCGCTCCTGGCTCGACGGCGGCACCGAGGTCAATCCGGGCGACCGCAAGTTCTCCGACTACGCTTTCCCGCCGGCGATCGGCTATCCGACCTTCGCCCGCGAGAACAACAACCGCCCGATCGATCGCCAGCCGCTGAGCACGCCGGCCGACGTCGGCGGCTATCCGCGGAATTTCCCGCTGTACTGAAGCGGACCTATCTCCCGAATCAAAATGGCCGGGCTCACGCCCGGCCATTTTTATTGGTGAAGATGCGTCCGCTTTACGCGTTGGCTGCCGGGTCGTAGCGCCTGCAGAATTCTTCGATCGCCTCGGAGCGAAAATCAGCGAGGCGCTCGAAGATGAGCTCGTCCGGCCAATCCCACCAGGCGATACGGCGCAGGCTTTCCGCGACGGAATCATCGAAGCGCTTGCGGATGGGGCGCGCGGGAACGCCGCCGACGATCGTGTAGGGCGGCACATCGCGGCTGACGACCGCGCCTGCGGCGATCACCGCGCCGTCGCCGACCGTGACGCCCGGCAGCAGGATGGCGGCGTGCCCGATCCAGACATCATTGCCGATGATCACGCGGTCGCCGCGGCGGTCCGCGAAGAAGTCGCGGTCGCGCGTCGCGCTCGCCTCGTAATATTCCGGGACATAGGTGAAGCGATGCTGGGACGGACGGCCCATCGGATGGTTCGGCGCGCCGATCCGCACCGAATTGGCGATGGCGGTGAATTTTCCGATTCCCGCGTCGGCGACCTCGCAATTCTCGCCGAGATAGGAGTAGTCGCCGAGCGAGGAAAATTCGATGCGCGTGTTGGCGAGGATCTCGCAGCGCCGCCCGATCTGCGCCTCGCGCTGGCGCACCGTCTCATGGATGATGGTTTCCGCGATCTTGGGGCGGGGCGAGGTATCCATGAAGCGGCTCCGATGACGTCGTAGCCCGGGTGAGCGTAGCGATTCCCGGGAACACGGCAGGCAAGATTCCGGATGTCGCTTCGCTCATCCGGGCTACGATTAATCGCTTGGCTGTAGGGTGGGCAAAGGCGCGCTTGCGCCGTGCCCACCATCTTTAGAAGTGGTGGGCACGCTCTCGCTTTGCCCACCCTACAATTGCAGTGCAAGCCTTACGCGTGCAGCTTCTGCAATTCCTTCAAAATCGCTTCGCCCATCTGCGTGGTCGAGGCGGCGGTGGTGCCGTCCGACTTGATGTCGGCGGTGCGCAGGCCGCTGGCCAGCACCGCGGCGATCGCCTGGTCCAGCTTGTCGGCGAGCGCGCCCAGGTCGAAGGAGTAGCGCAACGCCATGCCGAAGGACGAGATCATCGCAATCGGGTTGGCGAGGCCTTGGCCGGCGATATCGGGCGCCGAGCCGTGCACGGGCTCATACAGCGCCTTGCGCTTCTTGCTCTTGACGTCGACCTCGCCGAGCGAGGCCGAGGGCAGCATGCCGAGCGAGCCGGTGAGCATCGCAGCGATGTCGGACAGCATGTCGCCGAACAGATTGTCGGTGACGATGACGTCGAACTGCTTGGGCCATTTCACCAGCATCATGCCGCCGGAATCGGCGAGCTGATGTTCCAGCGTCACGTCGGCATATTCGCGCTTGTGGACCTGCGTCACCACCTCGTTCCAGAGCACGCCCGACTTCATGACGTTGCGCTTCTCCATCGACGTCACCTTGTTCTTGCGCTTCTTGGCAAGGTCGAAGGCGACGCGGGCGATGCGCTCGATCTCATAAGTGTCGTAGACCTGGGTATCGATGGCGCGCTTCTGGCCGTTGCCGAGATCGGTGATGGTCTTGGGCTCGCCGAAATAGACGCCGCCGGTGAGCTCGCGCACGATGACGATGTCGAGGCCTTCGATCGCCTCGCGCTTCAGGCTCGAGGCATCGGCCAGCGCCGGATAGCACACCGCGGGACGGAGGTTGGCGAACAGGCCGAGATCCTTGCGCAGGCGCAGCAGGCCGGCTTCGGGGCGCACCTCATAGGGCACCGCATCCCATTTCGGGCCGCCGACCGCGCCGAAAATGATCGCATCGGCGTCCTTGGCCTTGGCCATGTCGCCCTCGGAGATCGACACCTTGTGCGCGTCATAGGCCGAACCGCCGACGAGGCCGGTATCGGTCTCGAATTTGGCGATCCCGGCCGTATTGAGCCAGTCGATCAGCCGCTTCACCTCGCCCATCACCTCGGGGCCGATACCGTCGCCGGGGAGCAGCAGCAGTTTGTGGGTCGCCATGGTCAGATCCTTCTCAATCCTCTCTCGTCATTCCGGGGCGCGAGCAAAGCGAGCGAGCCCGGAATCCATCAGGCCACGCAACAAGTGGCGGAATGGATTCCGGGCTCGCGCCAAGAGGCGCGCCCCGGAATGACGGCCGGCCGGAGTGCTAGAGCGGCCTTGCGCGCTTGGCAAGACACCATTGCCGCTTCGCCGCTGTGCAAGGCGGGCAGGGCCTGCCACAATCATGCTGCCGGAGTAGCCCTTGCGCACCGCTGACCGCCCCCTGCCCGACGCGCACCCCGCGCGGCTGATCCTGATCCTGTCGCTGGCTGCGACGGTCGGGCTCGGCATCGGTCGTTTTGCTTATGCGCTGGTGCTGCCGGACATGCGCGATAGCCTGAACTGGTCCTACTCGGCGGCCGGTTTCATGAACACCATCAATGCCGTCGGCTATCTCGTGGGCGCGCTGATGGCGTCCCGGCTGATCCGGCGCGTCGGCTGGTCGGCCGCGATCCGCGGCGGAACCCTGGCTTGCCTCGCCGCGCTCGCGACTTGCGCGCTGACCGGGAATTTTTTCGCGCTGAGCCTGGCGCGGCTGGTGCTGGGCATCGGCGCCGCGGCCGGCTTCGTCGCCGGCGGCGCACTCGCCGCCACCATCGCGCAGTCGCATCCCGAGCGCGCCAATTTCCTGCTCAGCCTGTTCTATGCCGGCCCCGGCGCCGGCATTCTCGCCTCCGGGCTCATCGCGCCTTTCACGCTGCAATGGTTCGGGCCGGGCTCGTGGTGGATCGTGTGGTGGGCGCTGACGCTGCTCTCCGCCGTGATGACCGTCCCGCTGTTCCTGGTCCGTATCGAGAGCAAGGCGCGCTTCACCGAAGCCAGCCATGCCTCCTTTGCGATTGTCCCGGTGCTGGTCTACCTGGCCGGCTACTTCCTGTTCGGCGCGGGCTACATCGCCTACATGACCTTCATGATCGCCTATGTCCGCGACGGCGGCGGCGATGCGACGGCGCAGGCCGCGTTCTGGGGCCTGATCGGCGTCAGCGCCTTCGTGACGCCCTGGGTCTGGCGCGGTGTGCTCGCGCTCGACCGCGGCGGACTCGCAACCGCCATCATCCTCGGCACCAATGCGCTCGGCGCCGGCCTGCCGATGCTGGGACATTCGACGGCCTGGCTGGCTGTCTCCGCAGTCGTGTTCGGCGTCGCCTTCTTCGCCGTCGTCAACTCGACCACGGCCTTCGTGCGCTTCAACTATCCGCCCGAGGTTTGGCCGACCGCGATCGCGGCAATGACGATCTCCTTCGGCATCGGCCAGACACTCGGGCCGATCGCGGTCGGCGCGATCACGGATGCGCTCGGGAGCTTGAGTTACGCGCTCAATGTATCGGCGGCGCTGCTGGCGCTGGGGGCGGTTGCGGCGCTGTGCCAGCGGAAGGTGGGGGCGAAGGCTTCCTCATAGATGCTGTTGTCCCGGCGAAGGCCGGGACCCATAACCCCAGGGAGCAGTTTGGCGAAGACTCGCCGTTGGTACTGCTGCCGCCGGTAATTCCATAGACCTCGCGGTGGGTCCCGGCCTTCGCCGGGACGACAACTAGCTCCCGCTGAACGAATTGTACCCCTGGTCTTCCCAATAGCCGCCCTTGTAGTCGTTGGTGACTTCCATCGAGACGACGTATTTCGGGTTCTTGAAGCCGAGCTTTGTCGGCACGCGGATCTTCATTGGAAAACCATAAGCGCGCGGCAAGATCTCGCCCGCGTATTTGAACGTCATCTGCGTCTGCGGATGCAGCGCGCTGCGCATGTCGAGCGGCGAATTGTAGCCGTCCTTGTCGGCGCACTGGAACCAGACATATTTCGCGCGCGTGTCGGCGCCGATCAGCTTGAGGAAGTCGCGCAAGGGCGTGCCGGTCCAGCTTCCGATCGCGCTCCAGCCCTCGACGCAGATGTGGCGGGTGATCTGGTTGACCTGTGGCAGCTTGTAGAGCTCGTCCAGCGTCCAGGACTTCTTGTTGTCGACGAGGCCGCGCACCTCGAGCTTCCAGTCCGCGGCCGAGACATCGGGCGCGTCGTCGAGATCGTAATAGGCATTGAACGGGAACGGTTTCGTGATCGCACTCTCGGGGAAGGTCGGTGCCAGCGCATCGGGATTGAAGATGAAGGCCTGCACGGCATCGTTGAATTTCGAGACGGACTTCAGCATCTCCTCGGCGGAGGACGAGTCGATGACGTTGCAGCCGGTCAGCAGCGTCAGCGCGCCGAGACTGGCGCCGCCCGCGATGAAGCGGCGGCGGGTGGGGTCCGGCATCGCCTTGATGGAGTCCTTGATCAGCAGCCGCTTGTCGACGCCGGGGATCAGGAATGAACGCTTGGCCATGACTTCCTCCTCTCAGCGACCGATGATCATTGCCCGCAGGCTCTTCGGAACCAGCAGCGCCAGCAGGACGTGAACCACCAGGAAGGCACAGATCGCGGCCATGCAGAAGAAATGGACATAGCGCGCGGTCGGATAATCGCCGAACAGCGTGACAAGCCAGTGCAGTTGCACCGGCTTCCACATCCCCAGGCCCGACAGCACGATGAGCACGCCGACCACGATGATGCCGGCATAGAGCAGGCGCTGCACGTAATTGTAGACGGTGAGGTCGTCGTGCCCGAGCTTGAAGGTCAGCGCCGCCCTGACGTCGTGGAGCACACCGGATGGTGTGATCGGCAGCAATTTTTTGCGGAAGCGGCCGGTGGCGAAGCCGGTGACGAGATAGGCGAGGCCGTTCACCATCAGCAGCCACATCGCCGCAAAGTGCCAGAGCAGGCCGCCGCCGAGCCAACCACCAAGAGTGTACTCGCGCGGAAAACTGAAACCGAACAGCGGCGAGGCGTTGTAGATCTGCCAGCCCGACAGGATCATCAGGATCATGGCGAGGGCGTTGATCCAGTGCATGACACGGACCCAGGCCGGCTGGATCACTTTGGCGGGGGTGGCGCTGACCTGCTCGTCGCTGACTGTGAGGCTCGACATGATGGTTCCGTCCTGAAGGTCGTCTGACATCGAATATACGTCGATGCGGCCGCTTTCGTTACGCCCCGCTGGCCATCGAATCGATGCCGCTGGGCTATCGTGGTCACAATAAAGCGAGCCGGGTGGCCCCGGCTCGCCGTTTCGTCGCACCCTGTCGGGGATGAAACAGGAGGGCGCGGTGTTAGGTTGCCGGCATCAGCACGGTATCGACCACATGGATCACGCCGTTCGACTGGTTGACGTTGGTGATGGTCACCATCGAGGTGCCGCCCTTGGCGTCGACGATCCAGGTCTTGCCGTCCATCTTCTTGACCGTCAGCTCCTCGCCCTCGGCGGTCTTCAGCTTCTTGCCGTCGGTGAGGTCGGAGGCCTCGAGCTTGCCCGGCACGACATGGTAGGTGAGGATCTTGGTCAGGGTCGCCTTGTTCTCAGGCTTGACCAGGGTATCGACGGTGCCGGCCGGCAGCTTGCCGAAGGCGGCGTTGGTCGGCGCGAACACCGTGAACGGGCCCTTGCTTTCCAGCGTCGGCACCAGGCCGGCCGCCTTCACCGCAGCCACCAGCGTGGTGTGGTCCTTCGAGTTGACCGCGTTCTGGACGATGTTCTTCGAGGGGAACATCGCGGCGCCGCCGACCATGACGGTCTTTTCCTCGGCGCGCACCGGCGCGATGACGGTCGCGGTGATGGCCAGCGCGCTGAAGGCTGCAGCAGTGAGATAGGCAATGCGCTTCGACATGGAGAAACTCCCGATTGGATTGTGACCGGCGATGGCCGGTGCTTGAGTTGGGGCAACAACGGCGGCTGCGGCAGTTTGGTGTGAAGCAGCAGCGCGTCGTTGGACTGAACTACGGGAGGGTTGGCGATGTGGTTTCGGGGAAAAATTCTTTGTGATGCGTGAAACTATGTGGGGGCGTCTCCGTGTGATGAACGCACGTGCGACCACGAAGAGGAATTGTAGCCCGGATGGAGCGAAGCGTAATCCGGGGTTGTCGCGTGCGGATCGACTTGTCCCGGATTGCGTTTCGCTCCATCCGGGCTACGTGGCCGATCATCAATCCCTGTTGTGCGGCGTCTGGATGAACCCGCGATTATGCGTCGGGCTGATCAGCAGCTCGTTGATGCAGACCCGCGCCGGCATGCTGGCGATGAACGCGATGGTGCGGCCGAGATCTTCGGATTGCAGCATCCTGGCCTGCTCCTCCTCGCTCGGCACCACCGGGCGCAGCTTCAGGATCGGGGTGGCGACCTCGCCCGGCATCAGGCAGCAGGCGCGCAGGCCGTTGACGCATTCGTCCATGTTGAAGGAATGGGTCAGCGCCAGCACCGCATGTTTGGTGGTGGTGTAGGCCGGGCCCGGCATCTTCGAGACGTGGCGTCCGGCCCAGGACGAGACGTTGATGATCGAGCCGTCCTTCTGCTTGCGCATGGTCGGCAGCACCGCGCGCATGCAATAGAGCACGCCGTTGAGATTGACCTGGACCAGCTGGTCCCAGCCCTCCAGTTCCATGTCCTTCCAGCTCCGCTTGGGGACATTGATGCCGGCATTGTTGACCAGGAGGTCGATCCGGCCGTGCTTCGCGACGATCTGATCGGCCGCCTTCTGGGCTTCAGTGGCGACGGACACGTCCAGCGCAATGGCCTCGGCCGCCCCGCCGGTCTTGATGATCCTGGCGACCACGGTATCCAGGGCATCCCTGCGCCGGCCCGACACCACCACCGTCCAGCCGTCGGCCGCGAGTGCCTCGGCGCCGGCTTCCCCGATCCCGCTGCCGCCGCCCGTGACCCAGGCCACGCGTTTCCCGTTTTTGGTCATGCCAACTGTCTCCGTTGCTTCATTGGGGCGGTTTTTGCTAATCCAGCCCTCGGTTTTGACCGGCCTTTACAAGCCTTGCGGTCGAGGAAATCTTGCATGAACCAAGCTGCCAACGCCAACCTGTTTTCCCGCCTGTTCGACGGCCTGGACGATCCCAAACGCCTCGCGATCGAGACGCATGACGGTGCCCGGATCAGCTATGGCGACCTGATCGCGCGCGCCGGGCAAATGGCGAACGTGCTGGTCGCGCGCGGCGTGAATCCGGGTGACCGCGTTGCGGTGCAGGTCGAGAAATCCGTCGCCAACATCGTGCTGTATCTTGCGACCGTGCGGGCCGGTGCGGTCTATCTGCCGCTCAATACCGCCTATACGCTGAACGAGCTCGACTATTTCATCGGTGACGCCGAGCCGTCGCTGGTGGTCTGCGATCCCGCCAAGGCCGAAGGGCTTGCCCCGATCGCCGCCAAGGTGAAGGCTGGGGTCGAGACGCTCGGCCCTGACGGCAAGGGCTCGCTGTCGGAGGCCGCCGACAAGGCGAGCAGCGCGTTTACGACGGTGCCGCGCGAAAACGACGATCTCGCCGCGATCCTCTACACGTCGGGTACCACCGGCCGCTCCAAGGGCGCGATGCTCACCCACGACAATCTCGCGTCGAACTCGCTGAGCCTGGTCGGCTACTGGCGCTTCACCGACAAGGACGTGCTGATCCACGCGCTGCCGATCTATCACACCCACGGCCTGTTCGTGGCGACCAACGTGACGCTGTTCTCGCGCGCGGCAATGATCTTCCTGCCGAAGCTCGACCCCGACCTGATCATCAAGCTGATGGCGCGCGCCACGGTGCTGATGGGCGTGCCGACCTTCTACACGCGCCTGTTGCAGAACTCCGCGCTGTCGCGCGAGACCACAAAGCACATGCGGCTGTTCATCTCGGGCTCGGCGCCGCTGCTGGCCGAGACCCACCGCGAATGGTCCGCGCGGACGGGTCATGCCGTGCTCGAGCGCTACGGCATGACCGAGACCAACATGAACACATCGAACCCCTATGACGGCGAGCGCGTGCCCGGCGCGGTCGGCTTCCCGCTGCCCGGCGTCGCCGTGCGCGTCACCGAGCCCGAGACCGGCAAGGAGCTGCCGCGCGACGAGATCGGCATGATCGAGGTCAAGGGCCCGAACGTGTTCAAGGGCTATTGGCGCATGCCGGAGAAGACCAAGGCCGAATTCCGTGGCGACGGCTTCTTCATCACCGGCGATCTCGGCAAGATCGACGGCAAGGGCTACGTCCACATTTTGGGCCGCGGCAAGGACCTCGTGATCTCCGGCGGCTTCAACGTCTATCCGAAGGAAATCGAGAGCGAGATCGACGCCATGCCGGGCGTAATCGAGTCCGCCGTGATCGGCGTGCCGCATGCCGATTTCGGCGAGGGCGTCACCGCTGTGCTGGTCTGCAACAAGGGCACTGAGATCAGCGAAGCCTCGGTGCTGAAGGCGCTCGACGGCCGGCTGGCAAAATTCAAGATGCCCAAGCGGGTGTTCGTCGTCGACGAGCTGCCGCGGAATACGATGGGCAAGGTGCAAAAGAACGTGCTGCGGGATACCTACAAGGATATTTACGCGAAGAAGTAGATCACTTGGCTGAAAAGCCCCGCCGCACACTCGCCGTCGTCCTGGCGGAAGCCAGGACCCATTACCCCAGCGAGATGTTTGACGCGAAGCTGGTGACCACGAGTCTTCGCCAAACCACTCCCTGGGGTAATGGGTCCTGGATCGGCGCTCGCTCCGCGAGCTTGTCCAGGACGACGATGGTGGTGATATCGCGCACACTCTAACCCCGTCATTGCGAGGAGCTCTTGCGACGAAGCAATCCAGACTGCAACCGCGGAAAGATTCTGGATTGCTTCGCTTCGCTCGCAATGACGGAGGTTGCGGTGGCTATTGGCCGCCCGCCAGGCTCATCACAAACCGGCTGCCGACGATGAACAGGTAGCACCCGAACGCGACCTCAAGCGTGCGCTTCGACATCGCATGCGCGGCTCTGACACCGAGCGGCGCTGTGACGAGGCTCATCGGCATCACCAGCACGGCGCCGATCAGCGAGACGTAGCCGAGCGCGAACGGCACTTGCAGCGCTGCAACGCTCGGATAGATCGCCGCCGCCGGCCAGCCGGCATAGATGTAGCCGAGCGCGCCGGGGATCGAGATCAGCACCGCAAGCGCCGATGAGGTCGCGACGGCCTGATGGATGGGGCGGCCGTAGAACGTCATCAACAGGTTCGAAAACAATCCGCCGCCGATGCCCATCAAGGTCGACAAAATTCCGACGCAGAAGCCGTAGACGCGCATCAGCGGGCCCTTCGGCAGATCGTCGCCGAGCTTCCAGGTCTCGCGCGCGAAGATCAGCCGTATGGCGGCTGACCAGGCGACGCAGACGAAGACGATCTTGAACAGCCGCTCCGGCGCGTAGCGCGCGACCACGCTGCCGGCGATGACGCCGATCAGGATCGGCAGCCACCAGACGCGCAGGATCGATATGTCGACGGCGCCGCGCTTGTAATGCGCCTGGAACGAGCGGATCGAGGTCGGGATGATCACCGCGAGCGAGGTGCCGATGCAGAGCGGCATGCGCACGTCGAGCGGCACGCCGGCGATGCGGAAGCATTCGTAAAACACCGGCACGAGAATCGCGCCGCCGCCGATGCCGAACACGCCGGCCAGAAATCCCGAGAGCGCACCGGTTGCGATCAGCAACAGCGCGAGCTCGACGATCTCCTTGATATCAAGACCTGCAATCACCCCTGACCTGCCCCGGCGACTGGTCGCAACGTCTCCGAGAGGCGCTCGGAGTTGGCTGCGGGCCAAGCTGTAGGCGATCTGATTCGTGCGGTCGACACGCTGCGCCTCCCGGCTGGGGTGGAATGCAGGCTACGCATATCCAGGCTGGGCCGAACGGCATCGGAGGGAGGGCAGGCCAGCGCCCGGCGGACGGGTTGGCGAGGCGGCTGACCGACCCTCTCGGCAGTTTGGACGGCATGGTCCGTTTAGATGCGTTCCAATAGTGATTTCAATGCGCCTCGACGGCGATAATAAGAACTGAATTAATATTCTCTCTTTGATCGGCACACCATCGCTCTGGTATACCAAGACCCTGATTGGCCCTGTTTCATCAACGCTGTAGCGCTGAACCCGGGTTCGATTTATGGAGATTTGGTGATTGCGCAGGCGAAATCGACTCCGTAAATAGAGCCGACCTTTCGCGATCCCCACGTGCCCCATGCTGGGCCGCAAAAAAACATCAAAGCCCATGACCGCACGGATCGAACGACCGCTTTCACCACACATGCAAATCTACCGCTGGACGCTGACGATGGCCCTGTCCATCGTCCATCGCGCCACCGGCATCGCCCTTTATGTCGGAACCCTGCTGCTGGCCTGGTGGCTGATCGCGGCGGCCTCCGGCCCCGCCGCCTATGGCCACGTCCAGGCCTTCACCGGCAGCATCATCGGGCGCCTGATCGTGTTCGGCTACACCTGGGCGCTGATGCACCATATGCTGAGCGGCATCCGGCATTTCGTCTGGGACCTCGGCTACGGCTTCAAGGCCAATGAGCGCGAGGCCCTGACCTGGGGCGCGCTGATCGGCGGCATCGTGCTGACGGTGCTGATCTGGATCATCGCCTACGCGATCGGAGGTGGACGATGAGCGCGACCGATACGCCGAAGCGCAGCATGCGCACTCCGCTCGGCCGCGTCCGCAATCTCGGCGCCGCGCATTCGGGCACGTCCGATTTCTGGCGCCAGCGCATCACCGCCGTCGCGATGGTGCTGTTGATGATTCCGGTGCTGGTGATCATCATGATGCTGCTCGGCAGCAACCAGGCCGGCGCCAAGCAGGTCCTCGGCTCGCTGCCAGTTGCCATCATCATGCTGCTCTTCATCGTCGCCAGCACCTGGCACATGAAGATCGGCATGCAGGTCGTGATCGAGGACTATGTCCACAACGAGAAGCTGAAGCTCGCGTCGATCATGCTCAACAATTTCTTCTCGATCGCCGTGGCGCTCGCGTCGATCTACGCGATTCTCCAACTTTCATCCGGAGTGTAACCCATGGCCAACGCGACGAATGGCAAGGGCAACGGCGCTCCCGCCACCAACGGCAAAGCCTACCCGATCGAAGACCACACCTATGACGTCGTCGTGGTGGGCGCCGGCGGCGCCGGCCTGCGCGCCGTGGTCGGCTGCAGCGAGGCCGGCCTGCGCACGGCCTGCATCACCAAGGTGTTTCCGACCCGCTCGCATACGGTCGCGGCGCAGGGCGGTATCTCCGCCTCGCTCGGCAACATGCACAAGGACGACTGGCGCTGGCACATGTACGACACCGTCAAGGGGTCGGACTGGCTCGGCGACCAGGACGCGATCGAATACATGGTGCGCAACGCGCCCGAGGCGGTCTACGAGCTCGAGCATTGGGGCGTGCCGTTCTCGCGCACCGAGGACGGCAAGATCTACCAGCGCCCGTTCGGCGGCATGACCACCGAGTTCGGCAAGAGCCAGGCGCAGCGCACCTGCGCCGCCGCCGACCGCACCGGCCACGCCATGCTGCACACGATGTACGGCCAGTCGTTGCGCCACGCGGCCGAGTTCTTCATCGAGTTCTTCGCCATCGACCTGATCATGGACGACCAGGGCACCTGCCGCGGCGTCATCGCGCTCAAGCTCGACGACGGCACGCTGCACCGCTTCCGCGCCCAGACCGTGATTCTGGCGACCGGCGGCTATGGCCGCGCCTATGCGTCCTGCACCTCGGCGCACACCTGCACCGGCGACGGCGGCGGCATGGTGCTGCGCGCCGGCCTGCCGATGCAGGACATGGAGTTCGTGCAGTTCCACCCAACCGGCATCTACGGCTCGGGCTGTCTGGTCACCGAAGGCGCGCGCGGCGAGGGCGGCTATCTCGTCAACTCCGAGGGCGAGCGCTTCATGGAGCGCTATGCGCCGTCGGCGAAGGACCTCGCCTCGCGCGACGTGGTCTCGCGCGCGATGACCATCGAGATCCGCGAGGGCCGCGGCGTCGGCAAGAAGAAGGATCACATCTTCCTGCATCTCGATCATCTCGATCCGGCGGTGCTGGCCGAGCGGCTGCCGGGCATCTCCGAATCCGCCAAGATCTTCGCCAATGTCGACGTGACGCGCGAGCCGATCCCGATCGTGCCGACGGTGCACTACAACATGGGCGGCATCCCCACCAACTACCACGGCGAGGTGCTGACCAAGAGGGACGGCGACGACAACGCCATCATCCCCGGCCTGATGGCGATCGGCGAAGCCGCCTGCGTCTCCGTGCACGGCGCCAACCGCCTCGGCTCCAACTCGCTGATCGACCTCGTCGTGTTCGGCCGCGCCGCCGCGCTGCGCCTGGCCGAAAAGCTCACGCCCAACGCCAGCCAGCCGGAGCTGCCGGCGAACTCGTCCGAGCTCGCGCTCGGCCGCCTCGACCATTACCGCTACGCCTCCGGCGGCACGCCGACCGCGAAGCTGCGCGAAGGCATGCAGCATGTGATGCAGAACAACTGCGCGGTGTTCCGCACCGGCGAAGTGCTGAGCGAAGGCCAGAACCTGATCGAGAAGGTCCACAGCGGCATCACCGACATCGCCGTCTCCGACCGCTCGCTGGTGTGGAATTCGGACCTCGTCGAAACGCTCGAGTTCGACAATCTGATCTCGCAGGCGGTGGTGACGATGAACTCGGCCGCCAATCGCACCGAGAGCCGCGGCGCCCATGCCCGCGAGGATTTTTCCGAGCGCGACGACAAGAACTGGATGAAGCACACGCTGGCCTGGCTCGACGACGCCGGCAAGGTCAAGATCGAGTACCGCCCGGTTCACAACTACACCATGACCAACGACGTGCAGTACATCCCGCCGAAGGCGCGCGTGTACTGATCGAACAGTAGCCGTCATTCCGGGATGGTCCGAAGGACCAGACCCGGAATCTCGAGATTCCGGGTTCGACGCTGCGCATCGCCCCGGAATGACGAAAGGTTAGAGAAATGGTTGAATTCGCACTTCCGAAGAACTCCAAGATCACCGGCGGCAAGACCTGGCCGAAGCCCGCGGGCGCGACCGAGGTCCGCGAATTCCGCGTCTATCGCTGGAATCCGGACGACGGCAAGAACCCGAGCGTCGACACCTATTACGTCGACACCCATGATTGCGGTCCGATGGTGCTGGACGGCCTGATCTGGATCAAGAACAACATCGACCCGTCGCTGACCTTCCGCCGCTCCTGCCGCGAAGGCGTCTGCGGCTCCTGCGCCATGAACATCGACGGCCAGAACACGCTGGCCTGCACCCGCTCGATGCACGACGTCAAGGACGGCGCGGTGAAGATCAATCCGCTGCCGCATCAGCCGGTGGTGAAGGACCTCGTTCCCGACCTCACCAATTTCTACGCGCAATATGCCTCGGTCGAGCCGTGGCTGAAGACGACGTCCCCGACCCCGCAGAAGGAATGGCGCCAGAGCCACGAGGACCGCGAGAAGCTCGACGGCCTCTATGAGTGCATCCTCTGTGCCTGCTGCTCGACCTCCTGCCCGAGCTATTGGTGGAACAGCGACCGCTATCTCGGCCCCGCCGCGCTGCTCCAGGCCAACCGCTGGATCTCGGACTCCCGGGACGAAGCGACCGGCGAGCGGCTCGACAATCTCGAGGATCCGTTCCGGCTCTATCGCTGCCACACCATCATGAACTGCGCCAAGGCCTGTCCGAAGGGCCTCAACCCGGCCGAAGCCATCGCCGAGCTCAAGCTCAAGATGGTCGAGCGGCAGGTTTAAGACACGACAGATCAGGCCCGATTGCCGCGCAAAAGGTGCGCTCCCTCTCCCGCTTGCGGGGGAGGCATAGGCGGCCTTTGGCCGCCGTTCTCAGAGGACGCCGATGCGAAGCACCGGCTATGGTGGGGCTGGTGCCGCAACCGACACTCCCGATATGGAGAGAGCCCCCCACCACCGCCTGGCCTGAAATGGTTGGGGCATTCCACGACGGGCGCAAATTTCGGTAAAATTTATTCCAACTCGCGCCGCGCGCGAACCGGGAAATCACAACCTCCGGTTCAGGTCATTCACCTCTTCCTTCTTAGCGCGAAATTCAAGTAAGCTCTCGGGTCACGGACCGGAGCGACTGTGCAAGGCGCGCAACGCAATTCGCTGAAGCTGTTGCAGTGGATGATGGCTGCATCCCTGGCATTGCCGATTGCGCTGTTCGCGATCGCCGCCACGATCTCCTACACATCGACAAAAGACATCGCCGATCGCGAGATCGAGCGCACGCTCGACGTCGCGCATGAGCACGCGCTCAAGGTGTTCGAGACGATCGACCGCAGYCTCGCCGAACTCAACGAGGTCGTGCGCGGCATCCCCGACGATGTCATCCGCTCGCGTGAACCCGCGCTGCACCGCCGCCTGAAGCGGCTGACCGATTCGCTGCCGCAGCTCAAATCGGCCTGGATCTTCGATGCGGACGGAAAGGCGCTGGTCAACAGTCTCGTCTCTCCGCCGCCGCAACTGAGCTTCGCAGACCGCGATTACTTCTATTCCCATGTCGACCAGAATATCGGCACGTTCATCGGCGCCTCGCTGACGCCGCGCCCGCCCTATCAGGGCGCGCGCTTCTTCGGCATGAGCCGCCGCCGCGACACCGATGACGGCAGCTTCATCGGTGTGATCCAGGCCTCCGTCCTGCCGGAATATTTCGAGAGTTTTTACGCCAGGATCGGCTCCGAACCCGGCAGCTTCTTCGCGATGGGACGCGCCGACGGCGTGCTGCTGGCGCATTTTCCGCGGCTCGACCGGGATATCCGGCTCGATCCCGGCGGACCGGTCGGCCAGAAGATCGCAGCCAACCCCGTCCACGGCCTCATCACCATCGCCTGGCCGTCGGACGGGATCGAGCGGCGCATCGGCTACAGGCGCATCGCCGACTATCCGATCTATGTCAGTGCGGGGCTCGAGACCTCGGCGATCCGCGCGCGCTGGTTCGCCACCATGGGCCAGCATCTGGTGTTCGGCATTCCCGCGACCGCGCTGCTGTTTTTCCTGCTGACGCTGGCGTTTCGGCGCACCCAGCACCTCCAGGCCGAAGCCGCAAGGCGGCGTGAGGCCGAGGAGGCGCTCAAGCACAGCCAGCGCCTGGAGGCGCTGGGACAGCTCACCGGCGGCGTTGCGCACGACTTCAACAACCTCCTGACCGTGATCCGCGCCTCCGTCGACCTGTTGAACCGGCCGCAGCTGAGCGAGGAGCGGCGGCAGCGCTACGTCACCGCGATCGCGGATGCGGTCGCGCGTGCGGCCAAGCTGACCTCGCAGCTGCTTGCCTTTGCGCGGCGCCAGACCCTGAAGCCGGAGGCATTCGACGTCGGCGAACGCTTGCAATCGCTGCACGACATGCTCGCGACGCTGCTCGGACCGGCGATCGAGATCGCCATGCGGCTGCCGGCCGAGCCCTGCCTCGTCAATGCCGACGCCGGCCAGTTCGAGACGGCGCTGATCAACATGGCGACCAACGCGCGCGATGCCATGCAAGGCAAGGGCAGGATCACCTTCACCGTGCAGGCCGCGCCGGCCGTTCCGGACACGCTGGCGCACCTGTCGGACAGCCATGGTTTCGTCAGCGTCGCCGTCAGCGACACCGGCGTCGGCATTCCCGCAAGCCGCATCGGCCGCATCTTCGAGCCGTTCTTCACCACCAAGCAGGTCGGCCATGGTACCGGCCTCGGGCTGTCGCAGGTGTTCGGCTTCGCCCGGCAATCCGGCGGCGAGGTGACGGTGACGAGCGAGGTGGGGCAGGGCAGCACCTTCTCGCTCTATCTGCCGCGGGTGCCGCCGAATCTGCTGCCGCAGCGCCAGGCGCCGAATACGGCGCCGGGCGTTGCCGGCAGCGGCATGTCGGTACTGGTGGTCGAGGACAATATCGAGCTCGCCAATTTCGCCGCCGACGGCCTCACCGAGCTCGGCTACAGCATCACGCTGATCGACAATGCCACCGATGCGCTTGCGGAGCTGGTGGTCGATGCGGATCGCTTCGACGTCGTATTCTCCGACGTGGTGATGCCGGGGATGACCGGGCTCGATCTCGCACAGGCGATCCGCGATCGCGGCATCGGCGTGCCGGTCGTGCTGACCACCGGCTACAGCGAGGCGCTGTCCCAGGACGGCAGCCTCGGCCTCGATCTCGTGCAAAAGCCCTACTCGGTCGACGAGCTGTCGCGCGTGCTCCACCGGGCTGGGCGAATACGGCGCGTGCGAGACGGCGCCGCCGAATGAAGCTAGCCGCGGAACCCGCAGGAACCGTTTGATTTCTCTTGCGTTATCCGGCCATGCAAAAGCCGGCCGGACAGCGCGCGCGGGATACCAGGCAGGGCAAGGAGCCGCCCATTGTCGAAATCGTCGGCGAGAGTGGCGACGAGGCCGCTCTGCCGCCACCCGAACTGGTCGAGCCTGATCCCGAGCTCTCGCCCGAGGAGGCCGAGCAGGCGCGCAAGGACTATCTGCTGACGCGCTTCTGGATCAGCGCCCGCGGCTTCTGGGGACGCAACGGCGACCGGCTCGCCTGGCCGTTCTCGATCGGCCTCGGCGCGCTGATCGTCCTGACCGTCGGCTTCCAATACGGCATCAATGTCTGGAATCGCGCGATCTTCGACGCGATCGAGAAACGCGATGCGACCACCGTTTTCCATCTCTCCGCGGTGTTTGTCCCGCTCGCGATCGGCAGCATCGTGCTCGGCGTGGCGCAGGTGTTCGCGCGGATGGGCATCCAGCGGCGCTGGCGGGCCTGGCTGACGGCCAGCGTGCTGACGCGCTGGCTCGGCAATGGCCGCTACTACCAGCTCAACCTCGTCAGCGGCGACCACGAGAATCCCGAATACCGGATCGCCGAGGATCTGCGCGTCGCGACGGACGCGCCGGTCGATTTCCTCGCCGGCGTGACTTCGGCGCTGTTGTCTGCCGCGACCTTCATTGTCGTGCTCTGGACCATCGGCGGCGCGCTCACGGTCACGCTTGGCGGATCATCGATCACCATTCCCGGCTTCCTCGTGATCGCTGCGATGCTCTATGCAGCGATCGCCTCGGGCTCGATCCTGGTGATCGGCCGGCGCTTCGTGCAGGTCTCCGAGGACAAGAACCAGGCCGAAGCCGATTTCCGCTATACGCTGACGCGCGTGCGCGAGAATGGCGAAAGCATCGCGCTGCTCGGCGGCGAGGAAGAGGAGCGCGACGGCCTCGACCGCAATTTTACCAACGTGCTGCGGCAATGGGCGCGGCTGGCCGGGCAGCACGTGCGCACCACGCTGGTGTCGCAGGGGTCGAACCTGGTTGCGCCGGTGGTGCCGTTATTGCTCTGCGCGCCAAAATTCCTCGACGGCAGCATGACGCTCGGACAGGTGATGCAGGCGGCCTCCGCCTTCACCATCGTGCAGAGCGCGTTCGCCTGGCTGGTCGACAATTATCCGCGGCTTGCCGACTGGAATGCCTGTGCGCGCCGCATCGCCTCGCTGATGATGTCGCTGGACGCTCTCGAGCGCGCCGAGCAGGGCGACGGCATCGGCCGCATCAAGCGCGGCGAGACCCGCAACGACGCGATGCTGGAGCTGAAAGACCTTTCGGTCACGCTCGACGACGGCACCGCCGTGGTCGGCGAGACCGAGGTGGTGATCGAGGCCGGCGAGCGGCTGCTGGTCGCCGGCGAATCCGGTACCGGCAAGAGCACCCTGGTGCGCGCCATCGCCGGCCTCTGGCCGTGGGGCGGGGGCAGCGTCAATGTCCATCCCGACCGGCGGCTGTTCATGCTGCCGCAGCGGCCCTACGTGCCGTCCGGATCCCTGCGCCGCGCGGCCGCCTATCCCGGCGCCGCGGAGGACTGGACCGTCGAGGAGATCGGCGAGGCCCTGCACAAGGTCGGCCTCGACCATCTCAAGGAGAAGATCGAGGAAGAGGGGCCGTGGGACCAGACCCTATCCGGCGGCGAGAAGCAGCGCCTCGCGTTTGCACGGCTGTTGCTGCACAGCCCCGACCTCGTCGTGCTCGACGAGGCGACCTCGGCGCTCGACGAGAAGAGCCAGGACAAGATGATGAAGATGGTCACGGACGAACTGCCGAAAGCGACCATCGTCAGCGTCGGGCATCGCGCCGAGCTGGAGGCCTTTCACAGCCGCAAGATCGTGCTGGAACGCCGCAAGGGCGGCGCCAAGCTCGTCAGCGACATCGACCTGATCCCGCGCAAGGACAGGCGCAGGCTGCTCGGCCGCCTCCTGCGCCAGCGCAAGGTCCCGCCGAAGAAGGCGGCGTGAGGCGCTTCCCGGACAAGCGTAGCGAAGCGGAGCGCTGATCCGGGACCCATACCCACAGGGAGCAATTTGACGAAGACTCGGAGTGGGAGTTTCGCGTCACGACTCCTGCCTGTGGTTATGGGTCCCGGGCTCGCTTCGCGCCCCGGGGCGACAGCGAGATTGGAGTCCCCGGCAAAACCGGCTATGCATGCGCCGCTTGCAACGAGGACCTCTGGTTTGACGGCTCACAACGAACCTTCGTCCGCGCCGTTCGGCGCGTTTGCGCCGAATGCGGCGCAGGCCGCGATCATTGGCCTCGCCAAGCAGTCGGGGCTGAAGCGCGGCGCGTTTCGTCCCTGGCTGTCGCGGCTGGTCAATCTGATGCGCGGCGGTCCGGTCGACGTGCAATATCAGGGCGCCTCGTTCCGCTTCTATCATCAGGGCAGCGCGACCGAGCGCGGTGCGCTGTTCAACCCCGATTACAATCTCGACGAGCTCGATTTCCTGCGCCGGCATACGCCGGCGGGCGGCGCGTTCGTCGACGTCGGCGCCAATGTCGGCACTTTCGCGCTGGTGATGGCGCGGCAGGTCGGGCCCGCGGGCAAGGTGCTCGCGATCGAGCCGCATCCGATGACATTTGGACGGCTGTCGTTCAACTGCACCGCATCGAAAGCAATGCAGGTGCGCCTGGTGCAGGCTGCCGCAGGTGACAGCGACGGCGAGCTGATGATCGAGAGCGGCGGCGGCAATCTCGGCGCCACGCACGTCGTCACCGGCGCGGCCAGCGCCGAAGCGATCAAGGTCCCGTCGCTGCGGTTGACGCGCATCCTCGACGAGGCCGGCGTCACGCAAGTCGATTCGCTGAAGATCGACGTCGAGGGTTTTGAGGACCGCGTCCTGATCGGGTTCTTCCGCGATGCGCCGCAATCATTGTGGCCGCGCGCGGTGGTGATCGAGCACCTGTCACAAAACGAATGGCGGGACGATTGTATTGCTGACATGGTCGCGCGCGGCTTCACGATCGCGCGCAAGACACGGAGCAATACGTTCCTGTCACGCTGACGATTGCAAACCACGGAGGTTGCGATGATTGATCATATAGGCTTCTCCGTCTCCGACTATCAGCGCGCCAAAGCGTTCTACACCAAGGCGCTGGCGCCGCTCGGCTACAGCCTGATCAAGGAAGTGACGGCGGAACAGACCGGCCACGATCCGGCCGCGGGCTTCGGCGCCGGCGGCAAGCCGGATTTCTGGATCGGCGGCGAAGGCGCAATGAACAAGCCGGTGCATGTCGCGATCGTGGCGAAGGACCGCGCCACGGTCGATGCGTTCTACAAGGCGGCGATCGCCGCGGGCGGACGCGACAACGGCGCGCCCGGCATTCGCGCGCATTATCATCAGAACTATTATGGTGCGTTCGTGCGCGATCCCGACGGCCACAACATCGAGGCGGTCTGCCACGCGCCGGAATAAACGGCTGCGCCGCGCGGCGGGAACATCGACGCGGCATCATCGTTGTCGTTCTCTGGACAACTGAGCGCGATGACGCCCATGCCGATCGAACCGCCCGAGATTCCGCCGGCGACACCGGGGACTCCGACCGAGCCGCCGCCGGAAATGCCGCCGGGCAATCCGCAGCCCGACATTGCGCCGCCGGTGCGCGAGCCCGGCGAGCCGGCGCGGCCGGACGAATTGCCAGGCCGCAGGCCCGAGGAGATTCCGTCGCGTGGACCAAACGCACCGCTCACGCCGAACCCTGCGACGGATGCGAATTCGCCGCAGCACCACATATTGGGCGGGCGATCACATATGAGGCGATTGCAACATGCGGCTGAATGCGCAATGAACGTCGACGTTCTGATGTGATTTGCGTGCGGAAATAAATCGAGCCGCGGCCGCTTCGCCCGCCACAATCCGGCCTAACGCGTAGCTGTACTTCACGACACTTCGTCAAAGAACCTTCCGGGGAAGTTCACCATCATGACCAATCTTCGTTTCGTGCTGCTTGCGACGACGGCTCTGACCGCGATGCAATTGGCAAGCTCCGCATCGCACGCGCAAAGCGCGCCGCCGCTGGTGGTCGCGCAGGCCCAGCCGCAAGAGACGGGCCCTGACGGAAAACCGAAGCAGCCGCCGAAGGAAGCGCCCAAGGCACCGCCGCCCGCTGCCCGCCCGGCCGCGCCGCCTCCGCCGGCTGCACCACCGCCGGCAGCACCTGCACGTCCGGTTGCACCGCCGCCCGCGGCTGCACCTCCGCATCCTCCCGCCGCGCCGCCACCGGCCGCCGCACCGTCACGTCCGACGCCGCCTCCGCCGCCACCACCGCCCGCGGCTCGTCCGGCGCCCCCGCCGCCGCCGCCTCCGCCTGCAGCTCCGAAGCAGCCATCGCCGCCTCCGGCCGCAGCGCCGCAACAGCACGCGCCGACACCGCCGCCTCCGGCACCGCCCGCGGCGCGTCCGGCTCCCACGCCGCCGGCACCGCCGCCCGCAGCGGCTCCTCCTGCAGCGCGGCCGGCTGCACCTGCTCCCACGGCAGCGCCGTCTCCTTCGCCAGCCGCGCCTGCGGCTCGCCCCGGCGCGCCTGCTCCGGCGACCACACCTGCACCGACGACGACACCTGCGCCGGCCGCGACGCCGGCCCCGGGCGTCACGCCCGGCGTGCCGCCGGCTGGGCGCCCCGGCGCACCAGTTCCTGGACGTCCCGGTGCGCCTCCGGCTGCAGGGGCACCGGCTCCCGGCGCCGCGCCGACGCCGACCCCGACGCCCGGACCAACCGCTACACCCGCTCCTGGCGGTGCAACGACCGCGCCGCCGGCCGGACGTCCGGGACCGTCACCGACGCCCGGCCCCGGCGCGACCCCGGCCCCGACGGCGACACCGGCCCCCGGCGGCGCTGTGACGACACCGCCCGGACGTCAGGGTGGAACGCCTCCCGCGGGCGCGCCCGCTGCCGGAGCTCCGCCGGCCCAGCCACAGGCGGGTGTCCCGCCCCGGCCGCCGGCTCCTCCCGCCGGCGTCGCGGCACCGAGCACCGTCCCCGGCTCGGCGGCCGCAACGCCGCCGGCCGACAGGGCGCAAAATACCCCGCCGACGGTTTCGTCTGCCTTCCGGGCCGCGCCGACGGTCGTAGCACCGCTGCCGCCAGCACCGCGTCCGCCGCAGCGTGACCTGACGCCGCTCGCGATCGGTGCGGGCGTCGTGGCCGGCGCCGTGATCGGCGCCACCATCGCCGACCTGCACAACCAGCGACGCGAGTCCATCGAAGGCGGCCGCACCGTCTACACCGAGCCGGATCGCATCATCATCCGCGATCCGGGCGGGCAGGCCTACGTCCGAGGCAACGATCTCTATCGCTTCCGCTATGGCGCCCGCGACATCCGCACCGACACCGTCGGCGGCGATACTCGCACCGTCGTGATCCGTCCCGACGGCAGCGAGATCATCACCGTGGTCGCTCCCGACGGTCGGTTGCTGCGGCGAATTCGCAGGGACCCCGGCGGGCGCGAGCTCATCATCATCGACAACAGCTACCGCGATCCGCAGTCGGTCGGCGGCTTCTATGTCGACGCGCCGCCGCCGGTCGTGAACATTCCCTACGATCGCTACATCGTCGACGCCCAGGAGGCGTCGCCGGACGTGATCTACCAGACCATGGAGGCACCGCCGGTGCAGCGGATCAATCGGCGCTACACGCTCGACGAGATCCGCTACAGCCCGAATATTCGCATGCAGATGCCGAGCATCGACGTCAACACGATCACCTTCGAGACGGGGTCGTGGACGATCCCACCGGATCAGGCGGCGAAGCTGCAAGCGATCGCCGACGGCCTCAACCGTGCGATCCAGGCCAACCCGCGCGTGGTGTTCCTGATCGAGGGACACACCGACGCGGTCGGCAACGAGGTCGACAATCTGTCGCTGTCGGACCGCCGCGCGCAGTCCGCGGCCGAATTGCTGACCCAGCAGTTCGGTGTGCCTGCGGAGAACCTGACGTCGCAGGGCTATGGCGAGCAGTACCTGAAGGAGCAGACACAAGGGCCGAGCGCGATCAACCGGCGCGTCACTGTCCGCAACATCACGCCGCTGCTCAACGGCGGTCAGGCCTCGCTGCCGCCGCCCCCGCCCGGCACCGCGCCGCCGCGCTGAGGCGAAGCACACATGCAAAATGGCCGGGAGCGATCCCGGCCATTTTCGTTTGTGGGTTTGGAGTTCGTAGCCCGGATGGAGCGAAGCGCAATCCGGGATCTATCCGCTCGGCGACAAAAGTCCCGGATTTCGCTTGCGCTCCATCCGGGCTACGAGAATCTCAGCCCTTGTCGTTCTCGAGCTTGAAGATCTGCGAGCCCTCGCTGCCCGAGAGCAGGCCGGTGTCGGTGTAAAGCTTCAGCTTGGTCCGGGTGTCGGCGATGTCGAGGTTGCGCATGGTGAGCTGGCCGATGCGGTCGGCGGGCGTGAAGGCTGCGTCCTCGACCTTCTCCATGCTGAGCCGCTCCGGCGCATAGGTGAGGTTGGGGCTCTCGGTGTTGAGGATCGAGTAATCGTTGCCGCGCCGCAATTCGAGCGTCACCTCGCCGGTGACGGCGCGCGCCACCCAGCGCTGCGCGGTCTCGCGCAGCATCAGCGCCTGCGAATCGAACCAGCGGCCCTGATAGAGCAGCCGGCCGAGGCGCATGCCGCTGATGCGGTACTGCTCGATCGTGTCCTCGTTGTGGATGCCGGTGACGAGCCGCTCATAGGCGATGTGCAGCAGCGCCATGCCGGGCGCCTCGTAGATGCCGCGGCTCTTGGCCTCGATGATGCGGTTCTCGATCTGGTCGCTCATGCCGAGGCCGTGACGGCCGCCGATGGCGTTGGCTTCGAGGAACAGCGCGACCGGATCGGCAAAGGTCTGGCCGTTCAGCGCAATGGGCTGGCCTTCCTCGAACCGCACGACCACCTTCTCGGCCTTGACGTTGCAGTCGTCGCGCCAGAACGGCACGCCCATGATCGGGTTGACGATCTTGATGCCGCTGTCGAGGCTTTCGAGATCCTTGGCCTCGTGCGTGGCGCCGAGCAGATTGCTATCGGTCGAATACGCCTTCTCGGCGCTCATCTTGTAAGCAAAACCCTGGACGGTCATGAACGCCGACATTTCGGCGCGGCCGCCGAGCTCGTCGATGAACTGCTGATCCAGCCACGGCTTGTAGATGCGCAGGCTCGGATTGGTCAGCAGGCCGTAGCGGTAGAAGCGCTCGATGTCGTTGCCCTTGAAGGTCGAGCCGTCGCCCCAGATGTTGACGCCGTCTTCCTTCATGGCCGCGACCAGCATCGTGCCGGTGACGGCGCGCCCGAGCGGCGTGGTGTTGAAATAGGTGATGCCGCCGGTCGAGATGTGGAAGGCGCCGGACTGGATCGCGGCGATGCCCTCGTGGACCAGTTGCATGCGGCAATCGACGAGCAGGGCCTTCTCCGCACCGAACTCCATCGCCTTGCGCGGGATCTCGTTGTAGTCGGCTTCATCGGGCTGGCCGAGATTGGCGGTATAGGCGTAGCAGCGCGCGCCCTTCTGCTTCATCCAGAGCAGCGCAGCGCTGGTGTCGAGACCGCCCGAAAAAGCGATGCCGACTTTCTCACCCTTGGGCAGGCTTTTCAGGATCGTGGTCATAAGGCTTCCAATCAGGTCTCAAAGGGCTGATGTCATCTGCGGGTTGACCGCGCGAATATCAAATTTCGCAGGGATCGGCACGCATTTAATGGCTCAAACCGAGGGCTCGGCACCAGCCTTGCGGCCGAACAGGCGCTGGCGGAGCCGGTAGGCAGGCATGTTCAGCCGGGTCAGGGCGGCATCGACCGCCTCGTCCGAGAACCGGGTCCGCGGCCAGCGGTAGATCATCGCATAGGCGAACCAGATCACGACGAAGGTGACGAGGCCGGCGATCGACACGTCGGTGAAGAAGTGCCCGCCGAAGGCCATGCGCAGGGCGCTGGTGACGGCGCCGAAGACAACCGCGCCGGCATAGGCGAGCGGCCGCCACGCCGGCGGCGCCAGCGCGGCCGGCGCCAGCGTCCAGAACGCGGTCGCACCCTCGCCCGAGAAGAACGAGCAGTTGCGCGCGCAGTCGCCGCGCGGATCCCACCACGGCACGAATTGCTGGTCGCCGGCAAACTGCGTCACCACCACCGGACGCGGCCGGCCCCAATAGGTCTTGAAGGTGAGATTGGTGAGAATGCCGGCCGACAGGATGATCGTGACCAGCAGGAAGACGATCGCGCGTCCTGACACCAGCAGCGGCCGGTCGGGCCGGATCATCTTGACCACGAGCGCGACCAGCGGCGGCAGCACGAACGCCCAGGCAACCCACATAGCGGCATCACGCGCGAAGCCCGCCCAGTCGTTCAGCTTGAGCGGAAACGTCTTCGTCTCGGGGTCGAAGAACAGTGCGGCGAGCTTGAGATCGAGTTCGGGATAGAGGCCGAAAACGACGCCGATCACAAGCCACAGCGCCAGGGCGATGAAGAGTCCGGTCCGGTTCATGGCGCGCGGTTTAGCGGAGTGAGGAGAGGATGAAAACCCTTTCACCGTCATTCCGGGGCGGCTCGCAGAGCCGAACCCGGAATCTCGAGATTCCGGGTCTGGTCCTTCGGACCATCCCGGAATGACAGCGCCAGTCACCGCGCATCCGGCCTTGAATTCGACGGCAGCGGCGGAGGCGGCTTGCGGAGAGGCGGCGGCTCGCGCCAGGCGCCGGCATTGCGGCCGGCGACCAGCCAGTAGACCACACCGGCGACAATGCCGGCGCCGGTCATGATCTCCAGATGCCGCCGCACGATGCCCTCGAACTGCAAGGTATCGGAATGGAAGGGAACGAGGCCCAGATAGCAGGCCAGCCCGACAACGCCGCCGCCCGCGGCATAAGCGAGCGCGCTGCGGATGTAGAGCGCTTCGGTGATCGCGACGATCACCGCCGCCGGCACCAGCGCAAAGCCCGAGACGAAGATGAAGCCGAAGCCCAGCAGGATGTCGATCACGCCCTCATCGACAGGACCGGCGCCGAGGTCGGAGAATTCCGGAAACAGCAGCGCGCCCACGATGATCATGCCGCCGACGAAGCATGACGCGAGAAAGCCGATGAAGATCACGACGAGGCGGCTGATCAGTGCCATGACACAAACAAGCTGCTGGCCAACATCGCCGCTACGCCCACGGCCGTCATGCCCGGGACAAGCTCGGCCACGACGAAGGTGCGTTGAGCACGCATCGTCAATCCGTCATCGCCATGGCGCGCAGCGTCTGGCGTTCGCGGGCCGAGAGCTTTTCGGTCTCCGATTTGAGCTGGCCGCAGGCGGCGAGGATGTCGCGGCCGCGCGGGGTGCGCACCGGCGAGGAATAGCCGGCGTTGAAGATGTATTCGGAGAACTTTTCGATCTGGTCCCAGTCCGAGCACTCATAGGCGGTGCCGGGCCACGGATTGAACGGAATCAGGTTGATCTTGGCGTGAATGCCCTTGAGCAGCTTTACCAGCAGCTTTGCGTCATCGAGCGAATCGTTGACGCCCTTCAGCATCACATATTCGAAGGTGATGCGGCGCGCGTTCGACGCGCCGGGATAATCGCGGCAGGCCTGCAGCAGCTCCTTGATCGGATATTTGCGGTTGAGCGGCACCAGCTCGTTGCGCAACTCGTCGCGCACCGCATGCAGGGAGATCGCGAGCATGACGCCGATCTCCTCGCCGGCGCGGACGATGTTCGGCACCACGCCCGAGGTCGACAGCGTGATGCGGCGGCGGGAGATGCCGATGCCCTCATTGTCGCCGACGATCAGCAGCGCATCGCGCACCGCGTCGAAATTGTAGAGCGGCTCGCCCATGCCCATCATCACGATGTTGGTGACGCGACGCGTGCCGTCCTCGCGATCGGCCCAGTCGTTCAGGCGATCGCGCGCCACCATCACCTGTCCGACGATCTCGCCGGCGGTGAGATTGCGCACCAGGCGTTGCGTGCCGGTGTGGCAGAACGAGCAGTTCAGCGTGCAGCCGACCTGCGAGGAGACGCAGAGCGTGCCGCGATCGGTTTCGGGAATATAGACGCACTCGACCTCATGCGCCTTCTCGACATTGTCGCCGCTCGGCAGCCGCAGCAGCCATTTGCGGGTGCCGTCGTTGGAGATCTGCTCGGCCACGACCTCGGGCCGGTCGACGGTGAAATGCTGCGCGAGATCGGTGCGAATGCCCTTCGAGATCGATGTCATCTCGTCGAAATTCCGGGCGCCGCGGAAGTAGATCCAGTGCCACAATTGCTGCACGCGCATCTTGCGCTGGGCAGCAGCCACGCCGATCTCGCCGAGGCGATCGGCGAGATCTGCGCGCGACAGGCCGATGAGCGACGGCTTGGCCGGCGGCACATAGATTTCGAGCGGAGTTTTCTCCACCAGTGTTGCGTTGTGCGGCTCGGCAGTCGGTTGCATCAATAGGCCTAATTGCTTGGTCGTTCCGGGGCGATGCGCAGCATCGAACCCGGAACCTCGAGATTCCGGGTCTGGTCCTTCGGACCATCCCGGAATGACGGAAAACTTGGAACCGCCCCTATATAGCAACCGGAACACCCGATTGCGACCGTGGCTGTTGCCTAGGCTTAAAGGCTTAAGCCTGCAGGCTCAACGCCTGCAATCCTGCGAGATCCGGTCGAGCGCCTGGGCGAGACCCTTCAGCGAAAACGTGTCGGTGGTCTCCGTCCCCTTGGCCGAGACGCCCTTGACCACGAGATCGGCGGATTTGCGCATGGCCTCGACCATCCGCTCCTCCTCGGCCGCGTTCTTGATCCAGAGGCCGTCGCCCTGCGTGTACATGGCGTAGGCGGCGCCGCCGACCTCGGCCGATGATTCCGAGCCCGGCTTCAGGGCGTAGCCGATCATGACCGAGACTTCGTTGTTCACCTTTTCCGACGGCCGGGTCGAGACGAAGGCGTAGGCGGGGTCGCGCGGCCGGTTCGGCGGGTTGGTTTTCGACGATGATGGCTTGGCCAGCGCGAAGCAGACTTTCTTGCCATTGGGGGTCGCCGAATAGGCGCCCCAGGTGCCGAACTGGCCGATCAGGGTCGGCTCCGCGCCGCCCGCAACCGCCGCGGGAGCGGCCACCGGTTTGCTCTCGGGCTTGGCCGCCGCCTTCGCGGCCGGAGCGGCTGGCTTTGCCGCCGGCTTCGGCGCCGGTTGCGCTGTCTGCGCCCGCGCGAGATCGGCGATCCCGCACGTCATCATGCCGATCATCAAAACTAAAGATAGCACCCGCCACATGCTGAAGTGGTTCCCTCAATATTGTGACTGGAAGATGGCCCGGCCGCGTTTTGTCCCCGGCGAGGAATAACCGGGAAAGTCCAATTTGGGAAGGCAGTTAGCGGAAGTGGAGGCGTCTAGGCTTTGGATCGCGCGGCGCGCTGGTCGGCCCATTGCGCTTCGGTCCAGCCGAGCAGGTCCTCGGCCCCGGAACTGCGCAAATGCGCGCCGCCGTCGATCACCACCATCTCACCATTGATGTAGCCGGCGCGGTCCGAAACCAGGAAGCTGGCGAGATCGGCGAGTTCCCCGTGCTCACCGGTGCGCTGAAGCGGATTACGCGCGGTCCAGCCTTCATCGCGGCCTTCGGGGCGGAGTTGCCCGGAGGCGCCGGCGGTCGGGAATGGGCCCGGCGCGATCGCGACGGTGCGGATGCCTTTCGGGCCCCACTCCACCGCAAGACTTTTGGTCATCGCCAGCACCGCCGACTTCGCCATCGCCGAGGGAACGGTGAAGGCGCGGCCGGTGATGGTCGAGGTCGAGAGGATCGAGAGCACGACGCCGCCGTGCTGGCCCTCGATCCAGCGCTTGCCGGCCGCAAGCGTGCAGTACATCGCACCATGCAGCGTCGGCGCGAGAATCGCGTCCGCTGCGCGGAACGACAGATGCTCGCTCTGCGCGATGAAGGTCGCGGCGGCGTTGTTGACGAGGATATCGAGCGGCGCCTCGCGCCAGATCGCGTCCATCATGCTCTCGACGGCGGCGCCCTCGCGGATGTCGCAAGCGATCGTGGTGACCTTGCCGCCGGTCTCTTCGCGCATCTCCGTGGCGGTTGCTTCCAGCCGATCGAGCTTGCGGCCGCAGATCACGAGCTCGGCGCCAAGCGAGAGGAAGCGCCGCCCCATCGCGGCGCCGAGGCCCGAGCCGCCGCCGGTGACGAGGATGCGCTTGTTCCTGAGCAGGCTCGTTTCAAACATCGTTTGAATCCTCTCGTCGCAATTCGCGTTGTTGCGCGGAGGATAACATCGTCATTGYGAGCGTAGCGAAGCAATCCAGTGTTCGCGCCACGGAATTAGCTGGGGCTCTCTTATGCAGAAACCGGATTGTGGCCTGTGCCTAAATCCGGCAAAACCAGCCAAACTATAACTCTGCCTCGAAACGCTCAGGTGCCGCCATGAAAGCCATCCTCTGTTCGCAATATTGTCAGCCCGACGACCTCGTGCTCGCGGACGTGCCTGATCCGGTGGCAGGGCCCGGCGAGGCGGTGATCGCGATCAAGGCGGCCGCGCTGAACTTCTTCGACATCCTGATGATCCAGGGCAAATACCAGATCAAGCCGCCGTTCCCGTTCTCGCCGGCCGCCGAAGTCGCGGGTGTGATCGAGAGTATCGGCCCCGGCGTCACCGATCTGAAGGTCGGCGACCGCGTCGTCGCCTCCTGCGGCCACAACGGTGCGCGCGAGAAGATCGCGCTGCCGGCAGCATCGATCGTGAATATCCCCGACAATCTCGACTATGATCGCGCCGCCGGCATCATCATCATCTACGGCACCGCGCTGCATGCGCTGGAAGACCGCGCGAGCCCGAAGCCGGGCGAGACGCTCGCCGTGCTCGGTGCGGCCGGCGGCACGGGCCTCGCCGCTTGCGAACTCGGCAAGCTGATGGGTCTGAAGGTGATCGCCTGCGCCTCGTCGGACGAGAAGCTCGAATTCGCCAAAGCCCATGGCGCGGAGCTCACGCTGAACTACGGCAAGGACGATTTGAAGGAAGGGCTGCGCAAGCTCACCGGCGGCAAGGGCGTCGACATCATCTTCGATCCCGTCGGTGGCGCGTATGCCGAGCAGGCGCTGCGCTCGATCGCCTGGGAAGGCCGCTTCCTGGTGATCGGCTTTGCCGCCGGCGACATCCCGAAAATGCCGCTGAACCTCGCGCTGCTGAAAGGCTGCGACATCCGCGGCGTGTTCTGGGGCGCCTGGACCCGGCTCAATCCGGCGAAGAACCGCGCCAATCTCGAAAAGCTCGTGAAGTGGACGGCGGAAGGAAAAATCTCCTCGCACGTCGATCGTACCTTCCCGCTGGCGCAAACGGCGGACGCGCTGAAGGTGCTCGCGGGGCGTCAGGCCATGGGCAAGGTGATCTTGCATCCGTGAGGATGCGCCGGCCGTCAGCGCACGCGAAATTCAAGACCGCCAAAACTTCTTCTCCGGGTCGTCCTGGCGAAAGCCAGGACCCATACCGCGGAACCTATCGATTGTGCTTGGTCGCTGTACCAAACAACGAGTCTTCGCCAAACTATGGCCTGGGGTAATGGGTCCTGGCTTTCGCCAGGACGACGTTGCGGATGCATTGTTGCGCCGCCTCATCCGCGCTGCAGCATGGTAGAACGTCCTCAACCATCATCGTCGAAATTGTGGTGCATTCCCCCGCCTCGCCGCAATCAAACCCAAATCTCTCCCGATTCGCGCAAACGGCGGTCGTTTTTTGGGCTGATTCAAACGGCGATTTACCGGCTCCAGTTTGCGGGGAACTTCTGGACAATAACAAAAAGACTGAAGCCGGGATTGCCCCTGCGTTGCGTCAGTTATGGGGAGCATCACCATGGAGACGACGGGGTACCGTCCGTCCAGGGAATCGAGGGCGTTCGATTCCGATCAAGCTGCATCACATCCGCCCGTCGCGTCCTATATCCGTGCGCGCGCCGCACGGGTCGATCTGTCACCGGACGATCCAATTCCACTGTTCCTGTCCGATCCGCTCGGTGCGCCGGACCCAGGCGAATTCACGCCGCCGGAGTTGCGCCCCCGGGTCAGAACCGTCCCGCGCGTTCTGGCGGGCGTTCTCGCAGCCGTTCTGGTGGCATCCACCCTGGCCATTCTGGCCGCGCTGTTTCAGTCCGACCTTCGCGGCATCTTCGCCGCCGATGCCGGTGGCTTGGCGGGCGTCGTGCTCGACCAGGCCATAGCATCGACCAACATGGCGCCGGCCAACGCGCCGGCGGTACCGCAGACCCCGGGCAAGGATCCGGCGCGCGTGACCGGCACAAGGCTGGCGAGCGCTGACGCGCAGGATCTCCGTGCACCGTCGACGCCGAGCCGCGAAGCGATCGCGAGCGCCTATCAGACCGCGCTGCAGGCCCAAGGACCTGTACAAGGACCTGTACAAGCACCCGTGCAGGCGCCCGTGCCTGTCGCGGCGCAGCCTCCGCCCCCTCCGCCCGCCAAGACGCTCGAGAAGACACTCGACGCCGACACGCTGGCCGGGCTGATGGCGCGCGCGAAGAGCCTGCTCACGGTCGGCGATATCGTTGCGGCGCGCCTGCTGCTCGAACGCGCAGCCAATGCACGGGATGCGACGGCCGCCCATCTGCTGGCGCAGACCTATGACCCGGCCGTATTGGGCACCAGCGACGCGCGGCGCATCGCCGCCGACGTGACCGCCGCGCGCGACTGGTATCAAAAGGCCGCGGCACTCGGATCGGCGGAGGCGCGCCAGCGCCTCGCCCAGTTTCAGAACTAGAACGCTTCAGAGGACATCATGCGTAACGCTTTGAAAATGGCGCTTGCCGCCGTCATGACGATCTGTGCCTTCGCGGCCCGCGCCGACCAGACCGAATACGATCCGGCCAAGGTCTCGGACGGCCTGAAGGCCATCTTCCAGTTCGGCTCGACCTCGACCAAGCAGTCGCTGAACGCCAACACCGTCACGCTGATCACCGGCACGATCGGCGGCACCTATGTGCAATTCGGCGCCGACCTCGCCTCCGTGCTCGACGACGGCAACAAGATCCGCGTGCTGCCGATCGTCGGCCGCGGCTCGGTGCAGAGCGTCGCCGACATCCTGTTCCTGCAAGGCGTCGATCTCGGCGTCGTGCGGGCCGATACGCTCGACTATCTTGAACGCAAGGGTTTTGCCAAGGACATCAAGCGGCAGTTCACCTATGTGACCAAGCTCTACAACGAAGAGATGCAGGTGATCGCGCCGAAATCGGTCGCGACATTGAAAGATCTCGAAGGCAAGACGGTGAGCGTGGACCTGCCGAACGGCGGCACCTTCGTCACCGCCCTCACCGTGTTCGAACGGCTCGGGATCAAGGCGAAATTCGTCTATGTCGAGCAGCGTATCGCGATGGAGAAGCTGAAGGCCGGCGAGATCGACGCCGTCATCGTGGTCGGCGGCAAGCCGTACAAGTCGGTCTCGACCTTCGGCAATGACGGCCGCTTCCATCTTGCGAAGGTCGACTATGCCAAGCCGCTCCAGAGCGACTACCTGCCGGCGACGCTGACGCCGAAGGACTATCCGAACCTGATCAAGGACGGCGAGAGCGTGGACACGATCGCGGTGCCCGCGGTGCTTGCGGCCTACAACTGGGCGCCGAACACCGAGCGCTATCGCAAGCTCGCGCTGTTCGTGGACGCGTTCTTCACGAAATTCCCCGCGCTGCAGAACCCGCCCTTCCATCCCAAGTGGAAGGAGGTCTCGCTCGCGGCGCCCCTGTCCGGCTGGAACAGGTTGCCGGTGGCGCAGCAATGGCTCGACAAGCACGGCGTCGAGCCGGTGACGCAGCAGCGCTTCGAGGCGTTCCTGAAGCAGAACGCCGCGGGCGCGAAAGTGTCCGACGCGGACAAGGAAACGCTGTTCAGGCAATTCCAGGCCTGGGACGCGGAGAAGGCGCGGGCGCAGGCGGAGAAGAAGTAGCGAGCAGCCATCCACACGCTCGCTGTCATCGCCCGGTTTGACCGGGCGATCCAGTACTCCATGACGCCAGTGATTGAATCGAGAGGCCGCGGCGTACTGGATTCCCCGCCGGAGCCTGTCATCGGGCTCGCCGAAGGCGAGACCCGGTGGCGGGGAATGACAGCGGAGTGTGTGACGCCACGCTACTGCGCGGCTTCGGCTTCCGCCTCATCCACGCCGCGCTTCAGCGCGGTGCGGGCGGCTTCGCGGTGCTCGGTCGTGATGTGGCTGGCAACCATGCGAATGGCGGTGGCGAGCACGGCGGCGTCGTCGGTGAAGCCGAGGATCGGCATCACGTCGGGAACGAAATCGAACGGCAGGATGAAATAGGCGATGGCACCGAGCAGCGACGCCTGGACGTGGCGCGGCGTCTGCCTGTCGAAGGCGCAGTAATAGGCGGCGAGCAGATCTTCCGCGAACGGCAGTTGCGCGGCGACACGCTTCAGCTTGCGCCAGAAGCGGCGTCGCACGCTCTCGCGATCTTCCGCCAGCCGATCGGCCGGCTCGAAGCCGACACTGTGTTCGGCGGCCATGCTTCCAAACTCCCGGTTCAGCCCGGCGCGGCGGAACGCCGCATCCGGTGCTGATCACAAGATGGGGATGCGGCCCCTGCCTGCAAGATGTCAGCCCGGTGTAAGCTTGGCGATGGCGTTCATCGCCTTGGCGAGCTCGATGTCGAGCGCCGTGACGCCGCCGGCGTCATGGGTCGAAAGCACCACCTCGACGGTCTTGTAGACATTGCGCCATTCGGGGTGGTGATCCATCTTCTCGGCGACCAGCGCGGCGCGGGTCATGAAGCCGAAGGCCTCGTTGAAATCCTTGAAGACAAAGGTCTTCCCGATGGCGTCGCGGCCCGAAACCTCGGTCCAGCCCGGTATTCCGCCCAGCGCCTGCTTGCGCGCCTCCATCGTCAGCCGTTCTGCCATGATCGTCTCCGTGCTTCAGGGGAACTTTACCCTAACACCGTGCTTACGCCCGGGTTCATGCGGGATTTGCCCCATCCGCTAACCATGACGGAGATGTAACCCCGCCGGACAAGAAATTTGCTACAATTGCGGGCGTAAATCGCCGGCCAAGATGAAACTGAGCCTCAAGCGCCTGTTTGGGAGATCGATGACCGGGGGATTGGACCTGGCCGAAGCGCCCACTCCGCCTTCGCCGCGATCCGCGGCGCGGAAGACCGCGCTCGTGACTCTCGCGCTCGTGCTCGCGATCGTCGGCGCGCTTGTCGGCGGCTACTACTTTGCCATGCGGCCGGTGATGCTGAAGATCGCGGTCGGCCCCGCCAACAGCGATGACGTCAAGGTCGTGCAGGCGCTGGCCCAGGCCTTCGCACAGAACAAGAGCTATGTGCGGCTGCGTCCGGTCCAGACCGACGGCGCCACCGCCAGCGCCGAGGCTCTCGCAGAGGGCAAGGCCGATCTCGCCATCGTGCGCGGCGATCTCGACGTGCCGAAGAATGCGCAAGCGGTTGCGACCCTGCGCAAGAACGTCGTGGTGCTGTGGTCCGTCCCCGGCAAGGGTAAGAAGAAGGGCGCGAAGATCACCAAGATCGCGCAGCTCGCCGGCCATCGCGTCGGCGTGGTCGGCCGCACGCAGGCCAACGTCAACCTGCTCAAGGTGATCCTCCAGCAATACGGCGTCGATCCCGCCAAGGTCGAGATCATACAATTCCCGGCCAATGAGGCCGCCGAGGCAATCAAGGCCCAGAAGGTCGATGCCTATCTCGCGGCCGGCCCCGTCAACAGCAAGATCACGTCGGATGCGATCGCCGCTTCCGCCAAGGATTTCGGCACGCCAACGTTCCTCGCCATCGATTCGGCGGATGCGATCGCGCAGAACCATCCCGTCTATGAAGCGTCTGAGATCCCCGCGGGCACGTATGGCGGCTCGCCCGACCGTCCCGACGACGAGGTCAAGACGATCAGCTTCTCCCATCACATCGTGGCACGCAAAGGCCTGTCGGAGACCACCGTCGCGGCGTTCACGCGGCAGCTCTTCGCCGTGCGCCAGCAGCTGGTGACGGAATTCCCGCTCGCCGCCAAGATCGAAACGCCCGATACCGACAAGGATGCCGTGATCCCCGTGCATCCGGGTGCCGCCGCCTTCGTCGACGGCGAGGAAAAGACCTTCCTCGACAAATACAGCGACTACATCTGGTGGAGCCTGATGGGGCTCTCGGCCATGGGCTCGATCGGCGCGTGGTTCGCGGGCTATCTGAAGAAGGACGAGCGCGACAACAACAGCCATCTGCGCGAGCGGCTTTTCGACATGATCGCGGCGGCACGCAAGAGCGAGACGACCGAAGAGCTCGACCAGATGCAGACCGAGGCCGACGAGATCCTGCGCGACACGCTGCGCTGCTACGATCACGGCGCCATCGAGGAAGGTGCACTCACCGCCTTCAACATCGTGCTCGACCAGTTCCACGTCGCGGTCGCCGACCGCAAGGCGGTGCTGTTCAGCATGCCGCAGAACCTGCAGCGCGCCGGTGCGCAATTCAGGGCCGCCGGCAACGCCTGAGCGCTTGCGCGCGTAATCGCTGCGTCACATTGTCACAATATAGCTTCGACCGTCATTCCGGGGCGATGCGTCAGCATCGAACCCGGAATCTCGAAATTTCGGATCTGGTCCCTCAGACCATCCCGGAATGATGGCGCAAGATGCGCGCAAGACAGCCAACTAGCGAACCCGCCATGAAGATCAAAGTCTCCCGCCGCCGCTTCCTCACCACCAGCGCCGGTGCGCTCGGCGCGATCGCGATGCCTCATCTCTCGCGCGCGGCCGACCGGCCGGCCGTCACCCATGGCGTGCAGTCCGGCGACGTCACCGTCGACGGCGGCGTGGTCTGGGCGCGCGCCGACCGGCCCGCGCAGATGCTGGTCGAGGTGGCGACGACGGAATCGTTCAAGGGCGCGCGGGCGCTGCCGCCGATCGCGGCGCTGCCGGAAAGCGACTTCACCGCAAAGATGCTGCTCGAGAATCTTCCCAGTGGCCAGGACATCTTCTACCGCGTCCGCTTCCGCGATCTCTCGCATACCGCGATCGAGGGCGAGCCCGTGACCGGCCGCTTCCGCACCGCGCCGGCCGACCGCGGCGACGTCAGCTTCGTCTGGGGCGGCGATGTCGCGGGACAAGGCTGGGGCATCAATCCCGACGACGGCGGCATGTTCACCTTCTCGGCGATGCGCAAGCACCGTCCGGATTTCTTCCTGCATTCCGGCGACACGATCTATGCCGACGGCCCGATTGCATCCGAGGTGAAACTCCCCGACGGCAAGATCTGGAAGAACGTCACGATCCCGGAGAAGGCCAAGGTCGCCGAGACGCTCGACGAGTACCGCGCCGCGCACAAATACAATCTCACCGACGACAATCTCCGCGCCTTCAATGCCGAGGTGCCGATCTTCGTGCAGTGGGACGATCACGAGGTGACCAACAACTGGTCGCTGTCGAAGGAGCTGCCGGCGTCCTACAAGGTGCGCGACATCACGCTGCTCGCGGCCCGCGCGGGCCGCGCGTTTCACGAGATGTATCCGATGCGCGAAAGCATCGTCGAGTCCGGCCGGGTCTATCGCCAGATCTCCCACGGCCCGCATCTCGACGTGTTCGTGCTCGACGAACGCAGCTATCGCGGCCCGAACGGCGCCAATCTGGAAACCGAATACGGCCCCGGCAGCTACTTCCTCGGTCCGGACCAGATCGCGTGGCTCAAGCGCGGCCTGCTCAATTCGCGCGCGACCTGGAAGGTGATCGCCTCCGACATGCCGCTCAGCTTGATCGTATCAGACACGCCGAAAGGCGGCTCGGAAGCTATTGCGCAAGGCGACGGGCCGGTGCGAGGCCGCGAATTCGAGATCGCCGACATCCTGCGCTTCATCAAGATGGCGCCGATCAGCAACACGGTGTGGCTGACGGCGGACGTGCACTACGCCGCCGCGCATTACTACGACCCGAACAAGGCACAGTTCCAGGACTTCGAGCCGTTCTGGGAATTCGTGTCGGGTCCGCTGCACGCGGGCACTTTCGGTCCGAACGCGCTCGACAACACCTTTGGGCCGGAGGTGCGCTTCGTCAAGGCGCCGGGGAAAGACAACCAGAACCTGCCGCCCTCCGCCGGCATGCAGTTCTTCGGTCACGTCAAGATCGACGGCGCCTCGGGCCAGATGACCGTGACCCTGCGCGACCGCGCCGACGTTGCGCTGTGGTCGACCACGCTCGATCCCAGGCTCGCTTGAGCGGCATCAGCCGCCGCGCGACCGTAGCGCGGCCTCGAGCGCGTCGCTCGAGCATGGCTTTTGCAGACGCGGCCGGTTGACGAATTCGGGCGCGATCCGTGTCTCGGCGCCGTAGCCGGTGACGAAGACGAAGGGAATTTGCAGCGCCGCCAGCCGTTCGGCGACCGCAAAGCTTTTCTCGCGACTGAGCTCGACGTCGAGCAGCGCGAAGTCGGGTGCGCGTGCTGTGATCGCGGCCAGCGCCTGCGCCACCGAGCCCACCGTGCGCACGCTCTTCACACCAAATCCGAGCAGGCGATCCTCGAAGTCGATCGCGATGATCGGATCGTCCTCGACGATCAGGACGTCGGCAGGGCAATCGGAGCCGTCGGGTAAAGCGGGGGCCATGATCTCGTTTTGAAGCATGAGGGTTTTCCGGTCGGGACAGCCGCGCCGCGATGCCYGCGCCCAGCGCGGAGGGTTCCCGGAACGAAACCCACCACATCGCCGTTCTCCAGTCTGTCCACTTGTGCACACAGGGTCTGGACGGAACTCGCTAATGTGGGGGGCGGATGAGGAGTTCACGATGGACGTGCGTACCAGCAAGGCCACCGAGGTCGACAGCCGGCCGGCCAACAATCTGCTGCGGCGCTTGAGCCAGGCGGACTACGCGCTGCTTGCGCCCCACGTCATGGTCGAAAACACCGCGGCGAACGAACTGCTCTACAATCCCGGCGACAACGTCCAGGTGGTCCACTTTCCCTGCGGGCCTGCGCTTGCGACCTTTCTCGTTCCCAACGAGGACGGCCGCGACGTCGAGACCATCCTGGTCGGCCGCGAAGGCGCGGTGGGCGGCATCGTCAGCGAGGGATTCTTGCCGGCCTATACCCGCATCTGCGTGAAGTTCGGCGGGCCGTTCGCGCGCATTCACGTCGGCAAGCTGGAAGCGGCCAAGCAGCGTTCGGTCTCGTTAAGGCACGTTTTCGTGCGTTATGCCGATTGCATGCTGGCGCAGATCTTCCAGTCGACCGCCTGCAACGCCATCCACTCGATCGAGCAGCGCACAGCCAAATGGATTTTGGCGGCGATGGAGCGGACCGGTGACGAGAGCAGCGTGCCGCTGACGCATGAGCAGCTCGCGACATTGCTCGGCGTCGGCCGCAGTTATGCGAGCCGCGTGCTGCAATCGTTCAAGGCGGAGGGCGTCCTCGAAACGCGGCGCGGCTCGATCCTGGTCCGCAACCGCGACGGCCTGCGGCAACGCGCCTGCCTCTGCAATGACGCCGTGAAGATGCACTTCGAGGAGGTATTGCGGGGGGTCTATCCGACCGAGGACGCGGACCTCAGCTCGGCGCAAGGCTGATCTGGCGGTCATTTTGCAGCCCGGCCGGGGGCGGCGCCCCCGATAAGCCCTGGATCGGCCCTAAGCCCCGGGAATTCCCGGACAAAATTCAGTCAACCAACCGCGAAAGAACGCATTGTTTTTTGGCGGTTTTTGCTTATATTGCGCCGCAAACGCGTAGGGTGCCCGGTCGATATGGCCGGGCTTCCTTTTTGGGCGTAGCAGGCCCCGTTTTCCACGTTTCCAGCGTTGTCTGTGAAGAGGTCCCGGCTTGACCGGCGAGATCGCGCTTAACCCATTGTCCGACCGCAAAGAAGCTCACTCATGAATCTCCGCAACGTCGCCATCATCGCCCACGTCGACCACGGCAAGACGACCCTGGTCGACAAACTCCTCCAGCAGTCCGGCACGTTCCGCGAGAACCAGAAGGTGACCGATCGCGCCATGGACTCCAACGACCTGGAGCGTGAGCGCGGCATCACCATTCTGGCCAAGGCGGCCTCGGTGCAGTGGAAGGACACCCGCGTCAACATCGTCGACACCCCCGGCCACGCCGATTTCGGCGGCGAGGTCGAGCGCATCCTCAACATGGTGGACGGCGCGCTGGTGCTGGTCGACGCCGCCGAAGGCCCGCTGCCGCAGACCAAGTTCGTGGTCTCGAAGGCGCTCAAGGTCGGCCTCAAGCCGATCGTCGTCATCAACAAGGTCGACCGCCCCGACGCGCGCCCGACCGAAGTCATCAACGAGGTGTTCGACCTGTTCGCGGCGCTCGATGCCAGCGAGGAGCAGCTCGACTTCCCGATCCTCTACGGGTCGGCCAAGCAGGGCTGGATGGCCGAGAGCCCCGAGGGTCCGCAGGACAAGGGCATGGAGCCGCTGTTCGACCTGATCCTGCGCCACGTCGCGCCGCCCACGGTCGAGGAGGGCCCGTTCCGGATGATCGGCACCATCCTGGAGGCCAACCCCTATCTCGGCCGCATCATCACCGGCCGCATCTCCTCCGGCGTGCTCAAGCCGAACCAGCAGGTCAAGGTGCTGCATGCCGACGGCAAGCTGGTCGAGACCGGGCGTATCACCAAGATTCTCGCGTTCCGCGGTCTCGAGCGCACGCCGCTCGAGGAAGCCGAAGCCGGTGACATCGTCGCCATCGCGGGCCTGACCAAGGGTACGGTCGCCGACACCTTCTGCGATCCGAGCGTCGAGGTGCCGCTGCCGGCACAGCCGATCGACCCGCCGACCGTGTCGATGTCGTTCATCGTCAACAACTCCCCGCTCGCCGGCACTGAAGGCGACAAGGTGACGAGCCGCATGATCCGCGACCGTCTGCTGCGCGAAGCCGAAGGCAACGTCGCGCTGCGCGTCGTCGAAGCCGCCGACAAGGACGCGATGGAAGTCTCGGGCCGCGGCGAATTGCAGCTCGCGATCCTGATCGAGACCATGCGCCGCGAGGGCTTCGAGCTCTCGGTGTCGCGCCCGCGCGTCGTGTACCAGAAGGACGAAGCCACCGGCGCCGCCATGGAGCCGATCGAGGAAGTCGTGATCGACGTCGACGAGGAGCATTCCGGCGTCGTCGTGCAGAAGATGAGCGAGCGCAAGTCCGAGCTGGTCGAGATGAAGCCGTCCGGCGGCAACCGCCTGCGCCTGGTGTTCTACGCGCCGACCCGCGGCCTGATCGGCTATCAGGGCGAACTGCTCACCGACACCCGCGGCACCGCGATCATGAACCGCCTGTTCCACGGCTACGCGCCGTACAAGGGCGAGATCCAGGGCCGCCGCAACGGCGTGCTGATCTCCAACGACCAGGGCGAGGCCGTGGCCTACGCCATGTTCAAGCTGGAGGATCGCGGCCCGATGATGATCGAGCCGGGCTGGAAGGTCTACAAGGGCATGATCGTCGGCGAGCACACCCGCGACAACGATCTCGAGATCAACGTGCTCAAGGGCAAGCAGCTCACCAACATCCGCACCACCTCGAAGGACGAAGCGGTGCGCCTGACCCCGCCGATCCGCATGACCCTGGAAAAGGCGCTGGCCTATATCGAGGACGACGAGCTCGTCGAGGTCACGCCGAAGTCGATCCGCCTGCGCAAGAAGCACCTCGACCCGAACGAGCGCAAGCGCGCGGAGAAGTCCAAGGAAGCCGTGGCGTAAGCCGCGCCGTCAACATGGTCATGCCCCTGGCTTTGCGGGGCATGACCGAAACAGGCGGGTGCACGATTGGCCTCGCCATGACGAGGCTGACGAGCTTTTCTACTTCAAGGCCTTGTCCAGCTGCGGCAGCAGCACCGTTCGCAAATTATCCGGCGTGATCGGCCCCACCAGCTTGTAGACGATGGTGCCGTCGCGTCCGACCACGAACGTCTCGGGCACGCCGTACACTCCCCACTCGATCGAGGCGCGGCCATTGGCGTCGGTGCCGACGCGGCCGAACGGATTGCCGTAGCGGCCGAGGAAGCGCCGCGCGTTGTCCGCTGCATCCTTGTAGTTGATGCCGATGATCTGGAAGCGCTTGTCTTTGGCCAGTTCGGTCAGGAGCGGCGCCTCGTCGTGACAGGGCACGCACCAGGACGCCCAGACATTGACCAGGCTGACCTTGCCCATGAACGCCGCCGGATCGAGGCCCGGCACCTGCGCGCCGTTGTCCTGCAATCCATCGAGCGGCGGCAGCATGGTCTGCGGCGCCGGCCGGCCGATCAGCGCGGAGGGGATGCGCGAGGGATCGCCGCTGCCGAGCCGGAACCAGAACAGCAGCGCAAGGACGATGAAGGCGATCAGCGGCAGCACCATCAGGAAGGTGCGTCGCTGCGGCGTCGCGGGGGTCGATTGATCGCTCATGACATATCCGTCGCGCTGCGGCCCGAGCGGCGGGTGATGCCGCTGCGATCGAGCTCGCGCAGGCGCCGGGTCTGGCTGCGGTGGTCGAGCACGATCCAGCCGATCAGGATCGCCACCACGATGGCCACGGCGGCATAGGACGACACGATGAAGGACGCGTAGGGGCCGAGTGACATCATCATGCGGCCCCAGCTTCCTTCGACGCGCCGTCGTCACGCGAGCCGGCGCCCATTTCGCTCGAAAACGCGATGCGGCTCGCCTGCATCATCTGAAGCGAGCGGACACGGCGGCGCAGGATCTCGTTGCGCATCGCCGCCAGATGCAGCGTGACGAACAGCAGCGTGAACGCGATCGCCATCACGAGAAGTGGGATAAGAAAAGAACGGTCGAGCGAGGAGCCGCCCATGCGCATCACCGAGGCCGGCTGGTGCAGCGTGTTCCACCAGTCGACCGAGAACTTGATGATGGGCAGGTTGATCGCGCCGACCAGGGTCAGCACCGCCGCGGCGCGCGCCGCGCGCGAGGGATCGTCGACCGCGCGCCACAGCGCCATCAGGCCGAGATACATCAGGAACAGGATCAGCACCGAGGTCAGCCGCGCATCCCATTCCCAATAGGTGCCCCACATCGGCCGGCCCCACAGCGATCCCGTGAGCAGCGCGAGGAAGGTGAAGGCGGCGCCGATCGGTGCGGCCGCTTTCGCGGCGACGTCGGCGAGCGGATGCCGCCACACCAGCGTGCCGAGCGAGGCGATGCTCATCACGCCCCACACGAACATCGACAGCCAGGCATTGGGCACGTGGATGAACATGATCTTCACGGTCGCGCCCTGCTGATAGTCGTCGGGCGCGGTGGCGGACTGATAGAGGCCAATGGCGAGCAGGACGATTGTCGCGGCCGCAAGCCACGGCAACAGCCGCGCTGTCAGCGCAAGGAACCGCGTCGGATTGGCGAGATCGGTCAGCGTCATGGTATCCTGATAATCACCGGTGACTGCTCACGCAATCAGCACGAAAGGGCGCAGCGAAAATTGATCGGGGTCAAGCTCAATCAAGGCCGTGCCTCAGGCTTGCCGCCGCCGCGAAGGGACCGACCACGAGGCTGACCAGCGACAGCGCGCAGAGGATCGAGAACGGCGCGCCAAATGACAACGGTCCTGTGATTGCGGCTTGCGAAGCTGCAACGCCGAAGATCAGCACGGGAATTGACAGCGGCAGCACCAGAACCGCCATCAACAGCCCGCCGCGATGCAGCGTCACCGCCAGCGCGGCGCCGATCATGCCGGTGAAGGTCAGGGCCGGGGTGCCCGCGAGCAGCGTCAGCGCCACCGCGCCGGTTGCGACCATGTCCAGGTTGAGCAGCAGGCCCAGCACCGGTGTTGCGACGATCAGCGGCAGGCCCGCAGCCAGCCAATGCGCCAGCGCCTTGGCGGCACAGGCCAGTTCCAACGGCGTCCGGCTCATCGTGATCAGGTCGAGCGAGCCGTCCTCATGGTCGGCCATGAACAGCCGGTCCAGCGTGAGCAGGCTCGCCAGCAGCGCGCCCAGCCACAGGATCGCCGGCCCCAGCCGCGCCAGCAGCGCCAGGTCCGGGCCGACCGCGAACGGCATCAGCACCACGACGGTCAGGAAGAACAGCACGCCAATGAGCGCCCCGCCGCCGACGCGGACCGCGATCCGGATGTCCCGGCGAATGAGGGCGGCGAGGGCGGTCATGGGGGGCTCCCATCAAGCCCCAAGGGCGGTGCGCTCCCTCCCCCGCTTGCGGGGGAGGGTTGGGGAGAGGGTGTCTCGACAAAGAAGACTCCCCCAGAGGAAAGAACCCTCACCCGGCGCTGCGCGCCGACCTCTCCCGCAAGCGGGAGAGGCGAGGGAGCCCGGAGCGCCCCCTCCCCTGCGTCCGCCTTCGCCCAGGCTTCAGCGGGGGAGGGAACGGATGGTGCGGGGCCCGGCCGCTTGGAAAGCTGAGGGTCGTGCCGTCTCATGCCGCACCCCCGATCCGCAGCTCGCGCGCCTCGATCCCCAGCGGCGCGTGGGTGGCGGCGATGATCAGGCCACCGCTGGCGAGGTGGTCGCGCATCAGGCCGCCGAACATGTCCTGGCCGGCGACGTCCAGCGCCGTGGTCGGCTCGTCCAGCAGCCAGACCGGGCGGCGGACCGTGAGCAGGCGGGCCAGCGACAGCCGGCGGCGCTGGCCGGCCGACAGGAAGGCGGCGGGCAGATGGGCGGCGTGGTCGAGGCCAACGGCGGCGAGGCTGTCGGCCGCGTCAAACCGCTCTCCGCCCAGGAAATCAGCCCAGAATGACACATTTTCCGCCACGCTCAGCGCCGGCTTCAGGGCGTCGCGATGGCCGAGATAGTGGCACTGCTCGGCAAGCGTCAGCTCGCCGTCGCCCCCCGCCAGCGCAATCGTTCCGCCGGCCGGAATGAGCAGCCCCGCGATCAGCCGCAGCAGCGACGTCTTGCCCGATCCGTTGCGGCCCACGACCGCCACCGCTTCGCCGGACGTTGCCTCGAAATCGAGCCCGGCAAAGACCTTGCGGCCGCCGCGTACGCAGATGACGCCGCTGCCGGAGAGCCGCATCTCGCCGCGCGTCGAAGCCCTCAACGGAGCCACCAGGAGAACCCTAAGTAAATCTTGGGGTAGCGCATCAGAATTTTTGGCTCGCGAATTGCTGCGGTACGATTGTGGCTGTGGCGGCGCGGTTAGAAAGCTTCTATAAGCCCGGAACTACTTGATGCAGCAACTCAACCTGCCCCTGCAAGCGACCCAGCCGGACTCGCTGACGGTGTTAAAATACCCCTTGCCGGGTATAACTAACAATTGGGATTTCCTTTCATGACCTCGCTCGACAGCTTCAAATGCAAAAAGACCCTCAAGGTCGGCGCCAAGACCTATGTGTATTACAGCCTGCCCACGGCGGAAAAGAACGGTCTGAAGGGAATTTCCAAGCTTCCCTATTCGATGAAGGTCCTGCTCGAGAACCTGCTGCGCAACGAGGACGGCCGCTCGGTCAAGAAGGCGGACATCGTCGCGGTGTCCAAATGGCTGCGCAAGAAGTCGCTCGAGCATGAGATCGCGTTCCGTCCCGCCCGCGTCCTGATGCAGGACTTCACCGGCGTGCCCGCGGTGGTCGATCTCGCCGCGATGCGCAACGCCATGCAGAAGCTCGGCGGCGATGCCGAGAAGATCAATCCGCTGGTGCCGGTCGATCTCGTCATCGACCACTCCGTGATCGTGAACTTCTTCGGCGACAACAAGGCCTTCGCCAAGAACGTCACCGAGGAATACAAGCAGAACCAGGAGCGCTACGAGTTCCTGAAGTGGGGTCAGGCGGCGTTCTCGAACTTCTCCGTCGTGCCGCCCGGCACCGGCATCTGCCACCAGGTCAATCTCGAATATCTCTCCCAGACGGTCTGGACCAAAAAGGAGAAGATGACGGTCGGCAAGAAGACCGGCACCTTCGAGGTCGCCTATCCCGACTCGCTGGTCGGCACCGACTCCCACACCACCATGGTCAACGGTCTCGCCGTGCTCGGCTGGGGCGTCGGCGGCATCGAGGCGGAAGCCTGCATGCTCGGTCAGCCGCTGTCGATGCTGCTGCCCAACGTCGTCGGCTTCAAGCTGAAGGGCGCCATGAAGGAAGGCGTTACCGCGACCGACCTCGTGCTGACCGTGACGCAGATGCTGCGCAAGCTCGGCGTGGTCGGCAAGTTCGTCGAGTTCTTCGGCCCCGGCCTCGACAATCTCTCGGTCGCCGACAAGGCGACGATCGCCAACATGGCGCCTGAATATGGCGCGACCTGCGGCTTCTTCCCGGTCGACGCGGCCGCGATCGACTATCTGAAGACGTCGGGGCGCGCCGCGCCGCGCGTCGCGCTGGTGCAGGCTTATGCGAAGGCGCAGGGCCTGTTCCGCACCGCCAAGTCGGCGGATCCGGTGTTTACCGAGACGCTGACGCTCGACCTCGGCGACGTCGTGCCCTCGATGGCCGGCCCGAAGCGTCCCGAAGGCCGCGTCGCGCTGCCCGCGGTCGCGGAAGGCTTTTCGCTCGCGCTCAGCACCGAGTACAAGAAGGCCGGCGAGCCGACCAAGCGCTTTGCCGTCGATGGCAAGAACTTCGACATCGGCCATGGCGACGTCGTGATCGCCGCCATCACCTCCTGCACCAACACCTCGAATCCGAGCGTGCTGATCGGCGCCGGTCTGCTGGCCCGCAACGCGGCCGCCAAGGGCCTCAAGGCCAAACCGTGGGTGAAGACCTCGCTCGCCCCGGGCAGCCAGGTGGTCGCGGCCTATCTCGCCGATTCCGGTCTCCAGGCCGATCTCGACAAGGTCGGCTTCAACCTGGTCGGCTTCGGCTGCACCACCTGCATCGGCAATTCCGGCCCGCTGCCCGAAGAGATCTCGAAGTCGATCAACGACAACGGCGTCGTCGCCGCGGCCGTGCTCTCCGGTAACCGCAACTTCGAAGGCCGTGTCTCGCCGGACGTGCAGGCGAACTATCTGGCCTCGCCGCCGCTGGTCGTGGCCCACGCGCTCGCGGGATCCGTCACCAAGAACCTCGCGGTCGAGCCGCTCGGCGAAGGCAAGGACGGCAAGCCGGTCTACCTGAAGGACATCTGGCCGACGACCAAGGAGATCAACGCCTTCATGAAGAAGTTCGTGACCGCGTCGATCTTCAAGAAGAAGTATGCCGACGTGTTCAAGGGCGACACCAACTGGCGCAAGATCAAGACCGTCGAGAGCGAGACCTATCGCTGGAACATGAGCTCGACCTACGTGCAGAACCCGCCCTATTTCGACGGCATGAAGAAGGAGCCGGAGCCGGTCACCGACATCGTCGAGGCGCGCATCCTCGCCATGTTCGGCGACAAGATCACCACCGACCACATCTCGCCGGCCGGCTCGATCAAGCTCACCTCGCCCGCGGGCAAATATCTCAGCGAGCACCAGGTGCGTCCCGCCGACTTCAACCAGTACGGCACGCGGCGCGGCAACCATGAAGTGATGATGCGCGGCACCTTCGCCAACATCCGCATCAAGAACTTCATGCTCAAGGGCGCCGACGGCAACATTCCCGAAGGCGGTCTCACCAAGCACTGGCCCGACGGCGAGCAGATGTCGATCTACGACGCCGCGATGAAGTACCAGCAGGAGAGCGTGCCGCTGGTGGTGTTCGCCGGCGCCGAATACGGCAACGGCTCGTCGCGCGACTGGGCCGCCAAGGGCACGCGCCTGCTCGGCGTGCGCGCCGTGATCTGCCAGAGCTTCGAGCGCATCCATCGCTCCAACCTGGTCGGCATGGGCGTGCTGCCGCTGACTTTCGAGGAAGGCACCTCCTGGTCGTCGCTTGGTCTCAAGGGCGACGAGAAGGTCACGCTGCGCGGTCTGGTCGGCGATCTGAAGCCGCGTCAGAAGCTGACCGCGGAGATCGTCTCCGGCGACGGTTCGCTGCAGCGCGTCTCGCTGCTCTGCCGCATCGATACGCTGGACGAGCTCGATTACTACCGCAACGGCGGCATCCTGCACTATGTGCTGCGCAAACTCGCGGCGTAAGCGCGGATTTGTGAACGGTGGCTCACCGCGAAGTGAGTAGAAGGTTAAACGAAGGCGGCCTATCACAAGGCCGCCTTCGCGCGTTTGCGGCAGGCTTCAGACGGCCCGCCCGGCGGAAAACTTCGCCTTGACGGTTGCTTGGACGGCTGAATGTGCGGCGCCCGTAAGACTACGGTGACCATCCGGCGGTAAGATTTCCCCTTTCACGAGCAATGGTGTGTGGCGTTCGACATGACAGCAATGACGGCTTCTCATCTGGTTTCGCGCTGGTCCGGTGCACTGTGGTCGGGAGCACTTGGCATCTGTGCGATCGTCGCCGTCATCCGTCCCGCCGAGGCTGACCCTCGCGCCGTGGTCGAGCTCTTCACCTCGCAGGGCTGCTCGTCCTGTCCGCCCGCCGACAAGATCATCGGCGACCTCTCCAGCGATCCCTCGATCATCGCGCTGAGCATGCCGATCGATTATTGGGACTATCTCGGCTGGAAGGACACGCTGGCGGATTCGCGCTTCTCTGCACGGCAGCGGGCCTATTCGCGCATGCGCGGCGACCGTGAGGTCTATACGCCGCAGGTCGTGGTCAACGGCTCCACGCATGTCATCGGCAGCGACCGCGCCGGCATCGAGAGCGCGATCGGCAAGACCGACAAGGGCGCCGGCGTGATGAGCGTGCCTGTGACGATGTCGCTTGCGGGCAAGCAGATCAACGTCTCGGTGGCCGCGAGCAAGGAGCCAACGGTCGCGCACGGCGAGGTCTGGATCTGCTCGGTCGCCAAGTCGGTGCCGATCTCGATCGCCAAGGGCGAGAATCGCGGCCAGCAGATCACCTATCACAACGTCGTGCGCAACCTGCTCAAGGTCGGCGACTGGAACGGACGTGCCGAAAGCTGGACGGTGCCGATCGAGAACCTGACGCGTGACGGCGTCGACGGTGCGGTGGTCTATGTCCAGGACGGCAGCCGCGAGAAGCCGGGCCCGATGCTCGGCGCGGCGTATACGTCGCTGCACTGATTCGATTCTCTCGCTCCAAGCGTCGCACTCGCTCTCACGCCTCATGGTGAGGAGCGCGCCCTTGCGCGCGTCTAGCGGACGATGCTTCGCATCGCCGCGAGAACCATGCAGGCCCTGCCGATGCATCTCGGCCTCGATCCTTCGAGACGCCGCGAACAGCGCGGCTCCTCAGGATGAGGGGAGAGAGTTTGCGGAGGGATGGAGAGAGGCTCGTCGAGCCAGAAACAGACCCAAACAAAAAAGGACCAACTTGCGTTGGTCCTCCTTGCCGTGCGTACAGACCCGATCCTAACGACCCCGGGGGGCTGGGGGCTGAGGAATCCGGAACCGACAGGACCGGGTCAACGCACACAGGTCTTTTCGCAGTGCAGGGCGGCAGTCGCTAGGCGGAAAAGCGGCGATACTATGATTCCTGCTAACGATCCCGTGACGGTTTGCCGCTGAGAAGTTCCACCGTTGCGTGTGCGCTGGTTCGCTCCGGACTGGCAGGTTTCGCCTGGAACCTCTTGCAGTAGGGAACGGTTGGCGCGATCATGCAACTGTCATGATCCGCCGCCCGGGGACGGTTTCGCGGATGCGATCATGCTGATGCGACAGGAGGCGCTCGATGAGTCTGACGTCGGAGGATGCCGATCCGAGCGAGCAGCGCGCAGTTGCGCGCCCCACCGCTGCGAACGCCCAACCTGGCCGGGTGACGTTCAATCGGCTCGAACTGCACCGCATCCTCAATCTTTACGGCCGCATGGTCGCCGACGGCGAGTGGCGCGACTATGCCATCGACTTCCTCAGAGACCGCGCCGTGTTCTCGGTCTTTCGCCGCGCCTCCGAGGTTCCGATCTATCGCATCGAGAAAGACCCGCGGCTCGCGCGCAAGCAGGGCATGTACAGCGTGATCTCTGCGACCGGCCTGATCCTGCGCCGCGGCCACGAGCTGGAGCGCGTGCTCTTGGTGATCGACCGCAAGCTGGCGGTGGTTTAGCCGCACGAACAGCGCCGTAGGGTGGGCAAAGGCGCAACGCGCCATGCCCACATACTTCCGCAATTGTCGCAGCATGGTGGGCACGCTACGCTTTGCCCACCCTACAAGCTGGCGGTGGTGTAGCCGTAATCCCGTAGCCCGGATGGAGCGAAGCGCAATCCGGGGCCGCTGCGGCCGCGGACAAACTTGTCCCGGATTGCGCTGCGCTCCATCCGGGCTACGAAAGCCCTACTTCCCCGGCACTGTGCTCGCGCCTTCGCCGAGCTCGCGCTGCATCATCACCGTGTCGAGCCAGCGGCCGAATTTCAGCCCGACGCTGGGATGCGTGCCGATCATCCTGAAGCCGCCCTTGGTATGCACGCCGATCGAGCCGGCATTGGCGGAATCGCCGATGACCGCGATCATCTGGCGGAAGCCGCGCGCCTCGCATTCGGTGACCAGCCGTTGCAGCAGCAGAAACCCGATGCCGCGGCGGTGGAAGGAGGGGTCGAGATAGATCGAGTTCTCGACCGTGAAGCGATAGGCCGGCCGTGGCCGGTAGGCGCCGGCATAGGCATAGCCGGCGACGCGTCCGTCGAGCATGGCGACGAAATAGGGATAGCCGCCGTCGACCAGCGCACGGTAGCGGCGCGTCATTTCGCTGAGGTCGGGCGGCGCCAGCTCAAACGTCGCGGTGCCCTCGCGGACGGCCTGCTTGTATATGGCGGTGATGGCGGAAAGGTCGGCCTCGGTGGCGGGCCTGATTTCAGGTTCGGACATGGGGACAAGATTAGAGCCTTCCCGGGACCGCTGGAAGAGGCAACGGTGTTGCCCCACCCGTCATTGCGAGCGTAGCGAAGCAATCCAGAAATGCATCCGCGGAGGGACTCTGGATTGCTTCGCGGCGCTCGCAATGACGGGGAGGGACAGCCCTTGTAGCCCGGATGGAGCGCAGCGAAATCCGGGGCAGGTGTATCCGCTGATGCGACGTTCCCGGATTGCGCTTCGCTCCATCCGGGCTACGGGAGCGGTGCTCCTGCCCAAACAAAAACCCCGGCCTTCCGGCCGGGGCTGATGTCGTCCACTCTGGCTATCGCTTAGTCGCGCTGGCCGAGGAGCTGCAGCAGCAGCGTGAACAGGTTGATGAAGTTCAGGTACAGCGACAGCGCACCGGTGATCGCCGCACGTTCGGCGATGTCACCGCCGGCCGAGGCGTAGCCGTAGATGTAGTCGTTCTTCAGCCGCTGGGTGTCCCAGGCGGTGAGGCCGGCGAACACCAGCACACCGACCACGGACACGATGAACTGCAGCATCGTGCTGGCCAGGAACAGGTTGACCAGGCTCGCGATGATGATGCCGATCAGGCCCATGAACAGGAACGAGCCCATCCCGGTCAGGTCACGCTTGGTGGTGTAGCCGTAGAGGCTCAGCGCACCGAAGGTGGCCGCCGTGATGAAGAACACCCGCACGATCGAGGTGTGCGTGAACACCAGGAAGATCGACGACAGCGAGATGCCCATCAGCGCCGCAAACACCCAGAACAGGATCTGGGCGGTCGAGGGGGCGAGACGGTTGATGCCTGCCGAAATCACGAACACCATGGCGAGCGGCGCCAGCATGAACAGCCATTTCAGCGGGCTCACGAACATCGCGTAGCCGAACGGCGTCAGGAACAGCTTGCCGACGCGGACGGCTTCCGGGGTCGGAACGTCGGTCACGGCGGCCATGTAGACGCCGAGCGCGGCAAGGCCGGTGATGGCCAGGCCAATGCTCATGTAATTGTAGATGCGCAGCATATAGGCGCGCAGGCCGGCATCGACCGTCGCGGCGTCGACACGCCCGGCGGCCCTGCCGAAAGGAGAAGCGTAGTTACGGTCTAGGTCCGACATGGTCGAATTCCCGTTGGTTGGCCGGTCCGGCATGAGGGTCGCCATGCCACCGGTTCGTCAAATTCTATCTCGGATACCGATGTCTGCCGACTAAATTTTGGCTCACAATCGGGGCTCCGAACCCATCCGATATGTGGGAAACTAACACATTCGCTGCAACCGTCCACGCGCGGCCGAATGTCGCCCTTACCAGCAATCCGGCCGAGTAGACGTGGTTAACCGCAGGAATCGTGCGATTTCGCTACCGCACGGCGACCCGCTACCATTTGTCACAAATTCCGCAACACCGTGGCGGGCTTTTTGTTCAACGCCAGCAGCGTGCCGGCGAGCCCGAGCCCGACGGTGACGACGAGGGCGGCCGCGACCACGCCGGCCGCGCTTCCGGCCTGCCAGACGAAAGTGAGCGTCATCACCCGCGTCACGATCATCCAGGCCGCGATGCTGCCGGCAATCACGCCGAACACCGCGGTGGCCAGGCCGATCAGGAGGTATTCGAGGGCGTAGGCGCCGAGCAGCCGCAGCCGGGTCGCGCCCAGCGTCTTCAGGATCACCGCATCATAGACCCTGTGGCGGTGGCCGGCGGCGAGCGCCCCGCCCAGCACCAGGATCGCCGAGATCAGGGTCACCGCGCTGGCGCCGCGGATCGCCAGCGCGAGATTGGTCACGACCGAGCCGACCGTCTCCATCACCTCGCGCACGCGCACGCTGGTCACCATCGGATAGGCGTCCGCCACCTGCTTGATGATCTTGCCGTCGCCGGCCGCGTCGCCGCCGGCTTCCGTCAGCGTCGCGATGTGGGTGTGCGGGGCGCCCTTGAACGCGTTCGGCGAGAACACCAGGACGAAATTGATGCCGAGCCCCTGCCAGTCGATGTTGCGCAGATTGCTGATCTTCGCCGGGATGTCGCGGCCGAGCACGTTGACCACGACCTCGTCGCCGATCTTGAGGCCGAGCCCGTCGGCGATCTTCTTCTCCATCGAGACCAGCGGCGGGCCGGAATAGTCGACGCCCCACCACTCGCCCTCGATGACCTTGGAGCCTTTCGGCAGCTCGCCGGTATAGGTCAGGCCGCGGTCGCTTTGCAGCACCCATTCGGAATCGGTCGAAGGCTTCAGATCTTCGGCGCGGACGCCGCGCGCCGCGACGATGCGTCCGCGCAGCATCGGCACGTCCTCGACCTTCGCGTCGGGCACGATTCCGCGCAGATAGCGGTCGAACTGCGCCGCCTGCGTGCTCGGGATGTCGATGAAGTAGAAGGATGGCGCGCGCTCGGGCAGCGCCGCCAAAAACTGCCGGCGCAGATTGCCGTCGATCTGGGTGATGGTGACGAGCACCGCGAGACCCAATCCCAGCGACAGCACGACGGAGGGCGTCAGCGCGCCCGGCCGGTGGATATTGGCGATCGCGAGCCGCAGCATCGGCAGCCTGGTGCGCGGCAGCCGGCGCGCGATCGCCATCAGCAGGGCGGCAACGCCGCGCAACAGCGCGAACACGACGACGGAGGAGAGCACGAACACCGCGGCGATGCGCTTGTCGAACGACAGGCCGATCACGACGGCGACGAGCAGGGCGACGACGACGCCCATGAAGGCGAGATAGCGCCAGCGCGGCCGGTGCCATTCATTGCTGATGGTGTCGCGGAACAGCGCCGCGACCGGCACGTCGTGCACCCGCCCGAGCGGCCACAGGCCGAAGGCGAGCGCGGTCAAAAGGCCATAGACGAAGGACAGCGCGAGCTCGTCGGCATGTACGGCCGGCACCACCGGCAGCGGCAGCAGCTTCCCGAACAGGCCGACGATGGCGAAAGGCATTGCGGCGCCGAGCGCCAGCCCGATCACCGATCCGATCGCGGCAAGCAGGAGAACCTGCGCGAGATAGATGCCGAACACGTCGCGCCCGGTGGCGCCGACGGCCTTCAGGGCCGCGATCACCTCGAGCTTGCGGTCGATGTGGCTCTTCACCGCATTGGCGACGCCGACGCCGCCGACCAGCAGGGCGGCGAGGCCGACCAGCGTCAGAAACTGCGTGAATCGGTTGATATTGCGTTCGAGCTGCGGCGAGGCATTGGAGCGGCTGCGGACCTCCCAGCCGGCCTGCGGCGCGGCGCTGCGCGCATCGGCGATGAACGCGTCGGTGGCGCGGTCGCTGTTGGCGGCGTCCGGCAGCTTCACCCGGTAGACCCAGCGCACCAGGCTGCCGGGCTGGATCAGGCCGGTGGCGTGCAAGCCCGCCTCGCTGATCAGGAAGCGCGGGCCGAAGCCGATGCCGCCGGCGAGCTTGTCGGGCTCGGCTTCGACGGTGCTGCGGATCTGGAAGGTCGCAGCTCCGATGGTGACGCGGTCGCCGGTCTTCAGCGAGAGTCGCGCCAGCAGCGTCGGATCGGCGGCGGCGCCGAATGCGCCGTCGCGCTCCGCGAGCAGATCGGACAGCGGCAGCGGTGGCGCCAGCGTCAATTGTCCCAGCATCGGGTAGCTGCCGTCGACCGCCTTCATCTCCACCAGCGCCAGCTTGCCCTCGGCCGAGCGCGCCATGCCGCGCAGGGTGGCCGCGATCGAGACGGTGCCGCGCGAGCGCAGGAAGGCGACTTCCTCCGGCTTGGCCTCGCGTTGGAACAGCACGAACGAGACATCGCCGCCGAGCAGCGTGCGGCCCTCGCGCGCGAGACCATCGCTGAGGCTCGCCGAGACCGAGCCGACGCCGGCGATCGCCATCACGCCGAGCGCGATGCAGGAAATGAAGACGTAGAAGCCGCGCAGGCCGCCGCGCAATTCGCGCAGCGCGTAGCGCAATGACAGGGCGACGCCATTGGGGCGCACGAACGGTTCGGCGGCGGCGCTCATGCTTGCGTCGTCTGGGTGTCGATGCGGCCCGAACGCAGGCGGATCACGCGATCGCAGCGATGCGCGAGCGAGGCATCGTGGGTGACCAGCACCAGCGTCATGCCGCGCTCGGCATGCTTGCCGAACAGCAGATCGACGATTTGCTTGCCGGTCGCCTCGTCGAGATTGCCGGTCGGCTCGTCGGCGACGAGGATGGCGGGATCGGGCGCCAGCGCGCGGGCGAGCGCGACGCGCTGCTGCTCGCCGCCGGAGAGCTGGGTCGGATAGTGATGCAGGCGGTCGCCGAGCCCGACCGATTGCAGCTCCTGTGCCGCGCGTTTTGCCGCATCGGGATTGCCGGCGAGTTCGAGCGGGACGGCGACGTTCTCGAGCGCCGTCATGGTCGGGATCAGGTGGAAGGACTGGAAGACGATGCCGACCTGGCGGCCGCGGAAGCGGGCGAGCGCGTCCTCGTCGAGGGCATTGAAAGGCGTGCCGTTGACCACCACCTCTCCGCTATCAGGACGCTCCAACCCCGCCATCACCATCAGCAGCGTGGATTTGCCCGAGCCTGACGGGCCAATCAGGCCGATCGTCTCGCTACGGCCCACCCGCAGGCTGATATCCTTGAGGATGTGAACGCGTGCCGCGCCGGTACCCAGTGAGAGATTGACGTTGGAGATGGCGATGGTGTCCGGCGTGGTGCCGGYGAGCGAAGAGGATTCGATGCGACTGTCCATGGTCCGGTCATATGGCAACTCCGCACACGCGGTCGAGAGGCGTTACGGATTGTTCATGCACATAGCCGTGTTGATGCTCGCTTTGATGACGGTCGCAAATACGGCCTCGGCCCAGACCCAACCTGCGGCGAAACCGATCAAGCTCGTCGTCCTCGGCGATTCCCTGAGCGCCGGCCTCGGCCTTCCGGGCCAGGAGGCATTTCCCGCCAAACTCCAAAAATCCTTGCAGGACAAAGGCATAGATGTCGCCATGATCAATGCCGGGGTGTCGGGTGACACCACCTCCGGGGGGCGCGACCGGCTCGACTGGTCGGTGCCGGAGGGAACCGAGGGCGTGATCGTCGAGCTCGGCGCCAACGACGCGCTGCGCGGCATCGATCCGGACCTGGCGCGGGCCGCGCTGACCGACATCGTCCAGCGGCTGCAGGCGCGCAAGATCGCGGTGATGCTCTGCGGCATGCTGGCGCCGCCGAATTACGGCGCCGAATACGCCGCGCGCTTCAATTCGATTTATCCGGATCTGGCGAAAAAATTCGACGTGCCGCTCTATCCGTTCTTCCTCGACGGTGTCGCGGCCGACGCCAAGCTCAACCAGGCCGACGGCATTCATCCGACCGCGGCCGGCGTCGACATCATCGTCCACAACATCATGCCTACGGTGGAGGCATTCCTGCGCACCATAAGCGAGCAACGTCGTTGAAATGCAGGCAGCGCTAACCCTAATCCCCGGGGTTTTCCCGGAGTGGCCCGCGCCAAGCTTGCAGAGTCATACAACTGCGATAGGAATCAGGGTACCGGTGATTCGTCGCCGGCTCTAATTTGGATAGGGTCCTGCTCAGGGGCCGTACCCAAGCATCGGGAGTGCTGAACGATGCCGCGTTTGTTCACTGGTCTGGAAATCCCGGCCGAGGTCGGCCAGACGCTTTCCAACTTGAGGGGCGGCCTTCCCGGCGCCCGCTGGATCGATCCCGAAAATTATCACGTCACCCTGCGCTTCATCGGCGACATCGACGGCATCTCCGCCAACGAGATCGCCTCGATGCTGTTTCGCGTCAACCGCAAGCCGTTCGAGGTGAAGGTGCAGGGGCTGATGAGTTTCGGTGGACGCAAGCCGCGCGCGGTGGTCGCCACCATCGCGCCGAGCAAGCCGCTGATCGAATTGCAGGCCGAGCTCGAACGGATGATGCAGCGGATCGGCCTCGACCCCGAGGGGCGCAAGTTCATTCCGCATGTCACGCTGGCGCGGTTGCACGACGCCTCCGACCAGGACGTCGCCGACTACCTCTCGCTGCGCGGCTACTTCCCGAGCAAGGCATTCATGGCCGAGCGCTTCGTGCTGTTCTCGTCGCGCGCCTCGACCGGCGGCGGCCCGTATGTGGTCGAGGACGCCTACGAGCTCTGTGCGTGATTTCTTACCTCTCCCCGCTTGCGGGGAGAGGTCGAAATTCAAGCGCAGCTTGAATTTCGGGTGAGGGGGTACAGGTCTCTCAACGATCTCGAGCGCGGAGAGAGGCCCCTCTCCCCTCCCTTTCACCGTAAGAACGGGGAGAGGGAGAAAAACCGCATACCCCCCGCACCAATTCACGGCTTGCAATTTGCCTCCGTCTCTGGCGGTAAAGGGCCATGCTCTCGACCCCCAGTTCCTCATTCCGCGAGGCGTATCAGGCCCAGATCGCGTCCGGCGCGATCGAGCCCGATCCCGCGCAAGCCGAGGTTGCCGAGGCCTATGCGGCGCTCGACCAGCAGCTTGCGAATTACAAGCCGCAGCGCAAGCAGGGCCTGCTCAGCCGCCTGTTCAGCGGCAGCGACAAGGACGACGCGCCGCACGGGCTCTACATCCATGGCGAGGTCGGCCGCGGCAAGACCATGCTGATGGACCTGTTCTTCCAGTACTCCTCCGTCGAGCACAAGCGGCGCGCGCATTTCCACGAATTCATGGCCGAGGCGCATGAGCGCATCTACGATTATCGCCAGGGCATCGCGCGCGGCGAGATCGCCGATGGCGACGTCATCGCGCTGACCGCGAACGCGATCTTCGAGGAGAGCTGGCTGCTCTGCTTCGACGAATTCCACGTCACCGACATCGCGGACGCGATGATCCTCGGCCGCCTGTTCGCAAAGCTGTTTGAATTGGGCACCGTGGTGGTCGCGACCTCCAACGTCGCGCCCGACGATCTCTACAAGGGCGGCCTGAACCGTTCGCTGTTCCTGCCCTTCATCAAGCAGATCACCGACCACATGGACGTGCTGCGGCTGGATGCGCGCACCGATTTCCGGCTGGAAAAACTCCAGGGCGTGCCGATGTGGCTGACGCCGGCGGACACTGACGCGGACACCGCGCTCGACCGCGCCTGGTCGAAGATGACCGGCGGCGCCAAATGCAAGTCGCGCGATATTTCGATCAAGGGCCGCATCCTGCACGTGCCGTGCTCGGCCCATGGCGTGGCGCGGTTTGCGTTCGCCGATCTCTGCGAGAAGCCGCTCGGGGCATCCGACTACCTCAGGCTGGCGCACGACTACCACACTGTCCTGGTCGACCATATTCCAGTGATGGATTTCTCTCAGCGCAACGCCGCCAAGCGTTTCATCACGCTGATCGATACGCTCTATGACAATGCCGTGAAGCTGATGGCCTCGGCCGATGCCAATCCGATTTCGCTCTACCTCGCCGACGAGGGCAACGAGGCCAACGAATTCAAGCGGACGGCGTCGCGCCTGATCGAGATGAGCTCGGAATCCTATCTGGCGCTGCCTCACGGCCGCAAGGATTCCACCGCCAGCGGCTCGACCAAGGGCCTGGTGGAGACTTAAGTCCTATGCGGTCGTCATTCCGGGGCGCGCGTCAGCGCGAACCCGGAATCTCGCGCTACCAACCTCGAGATTMCGGGTTCGCSCGCGCAATGGCGCGGACGCCCCGGAATGACGGCTTGGGGTTGCTGGCCGGATTCTCGGCAAGCCCGACAATTGGGCATCCGGCGACTTGAACGGGGGAAGCGAAAGGGATAACCACCCTGTCAGTTTTCCCCTCCTTACGTGTCTAAAGGACAGGTTCACATGGCGCGCGACAAGATTGCTTTGATTGGCTCCGGTCAGATCGGCGGAACGCTGGCTCATCTCATCGGCCTGAAAGAACTGGGCGACGTGGTGATGTTCGACATCGCCGAGGGGGTGCCGCAGGGCAAGGCGCTCGACATCGCGCAGTCCTCGCCGGTCGACGGTTTTGACGCGCACTACACCGGCGCCAACTCCTACGAGGCGCTCGACAACGCAAAGGTCTGCATCGTCACTGCCGGCGTGCCGCGCAAGCCCGGCATGAGCCGCGACGACCTCCTCTCCATCAACCTCAAGGTCATGGAGCAGGTCGGTGCCGGCATCAAGAAGTACGCCCCCGACGCGTTCGTCATCTGCATCACCAACCCGCTCGACGCCATGGTCTGGGCGCTCCAGAAGGCCTCGGGCCTGCCGCACAAGAAGGTCGTCGGCATGGCCGGCGTGCTCGACTCGGCGCGCTTCCGCTACTTCCTGGCCGACGAGTTCAACGTCTCGGTCGAGGACGTCACCGCCTTCGTGCTCGGCGGCCATGGCGACACCATGGTGCCGCTGGTGAAGTACTCCACCGTCGCCGGCATCCCGCTGCCCGACCTCGTCAAGATGGGTTGGACCTCGCAGGCGCGCCTCGACGAGATCGTCGACCGCACCCGCAACGGCGGCGCCGAGATCGTCAACCTGCTCAAGACCGGCTCGGCCTTCTACGCCCCGGCCGCTTCCGCGATCGCGATGGCCGAGAGCTATCTGCGCGACAAGAAGCGCGTGCTGCCCTCGGCCGCCTACCTCAACGGCGAATACGGCGTGAAGGACATGTATGTCGGCGTGCCCGTCGTGATCGGCTCCAAGGGTGTCGAGCGCGTCGTCGAGATCGAGCTGGCCGGCAAAGACCGCGAGGCCTTCGACAAGTCGGTCGGCGCCGTGCAGGGCCTAGTCGACGCCTGCAAGAAGATCGCGCCCGACCTGCTCGGCCGCTAAGCGCAACATTCCCGCCGAAGATCGAAACCCGGTCTTCGGCGGTTTCATTTCCGGGGCCCGGCTGCAACTCTTGTTGAAGGCTTGGCGGGTTCCGGGTCCGCAAGTCCAGAGATCGATGTCAAAGAATCCGGGTTGCAGTTCCTGTGGTATATGGTATGCCAGCCACAAGACTGAGGTGGGCCTACGAGGTCACCGCCCGCGGATTCAGGGAGCGACCATATGAATATCCATGAATATCAGGCCAAAGCGCTGCTGAACGAGTTCGGCGTGCCGATCTCCAAGGGCGTTCCGGTCCTGAAGGCCGCCGACGCGGACGCTGCGGCCAAGGCGCTGCCGGGCCCAGTCTGGGTGGTGAAGAGCCAGATCCACGCCGGCGGCCGCGGCAAGGGCAAGTTCAAGGAAGCCTCGGCCGGCGACAAGGGCGGCGTCCGCATCGCCAAGTCGGCCGCGGAGGTCACCGAATTCGCCAAGCAGATGCTCGGCGCTACGCTCGTGACGATCCAGACCGGCCCCGCCGGCAAGCAGGTCAACCGCCTCTACATCGAGGACGGCTCCGACATCGACAAGGAGTTCTATCTCTCGATCCTGGTCGACCGCGAGACCTCCCGCGTCTCGTTCGTGGTGTCGACCGAGGGCGGTGTCAACATCGAGGACGTCGCGCACAACAACCCTGAGAAGATCGTCACCTTCTCGGTCGATCCTGCCACCGGCATCATGGGCCATCACGGCCGCACCGTCGCCAACGCGCTGAAACTGTCGGGAGACCTCGCCAAGCAGGCCGAGAAGCTCACCGCGCAGCTGTTCGCGGCCTTCGTCGCCAAGGACATGTCGATGCTGGAGATCAACCCGCTGGTCGTGACCAAGCAGGGCCAGCTCCGCGTGCTCGACGCCAAGGTCTCGTTCGACGACAATGCGCTGTTCCGTCATCCCGAGGTGCTGGCGCTGCGCGACGAGACCGAGGAAGACGCCAAGGAAATCGAGGCGTCGAAATACGACCTCAACTACGTCACGCTCGACGGCAATATCGGCTGCATGGTCAACGGCGCCGGTCTCGCCATGGCGACGATGGACATCATCAAGCTCTACGGCATGGCGCCGGCGAACTTCCTCGACGTCGGCGGCAGCGCCAGCAAGGAAAAGGTCGCCGCCGCCTTCAAGATCATCACCGCGGATCCCAACGTGAAGGGCATCCTGGTCAACATCTTCGGTGGTATCATGAAGTGCGACGTGATCGCCGAAGGCGTCACGGCCGCGGTGCGTGAAGTGGGCCTCAGCGTGCCGCTGGTGGTCCGCCTCGAAGGCACCAATGTCGAACTGGGCAAGAAGATCATCCGTGAATCCGGCCTGAACGTGGTGCCGGCCGACAATCTCGACGACGCCGCGCAGAAGATCGTGAAGGCCGTCAAGGGAGGCTAAGGCCATGACCCAAGACCATCTCGCAGCATCATCTCCACTTGCAGAGCACGCGCGCCTCGCCGCGTTCGCCGGCGAATGGAATGGCGAAGAGGTGGTCTTCCCGTCGCGCTGGAATGCCGGCGGGCCGGCCACCTCGCACACCGTCGCGCGCATGGATCTCAACGGGTTCTACCTGATCCAGGACTCGGTGCAGATGCGCGACGGCAAGCAGATCTTCGCCACCCACGGCATCTTCACCTACGACCGCGAGGACCGGACCTACAAATTGTTCTGGTACGACTCGCTCGGATACACGCCGCCCTCGCCCGCCTCCGGCGGGTGGGTCGGCAAGACCCTGACGCTGGTGCGCGGCTCGCTGCGCGGCAATGCGCGCCACGTCTACGAGATCATCGACGACAATTCCTACGCGTTGAAGATCCAGTTCTCGCCGGACGCGGAAGGCTGGGCTGACGTGCTCACCGGCGTCTATCGTCGGGTGCATTGAGCCGTGAACGAAAGCTTGTCCGTCGATATGCGCTTCGCGGTCGCCTTCATGTCGGCGCAGATTCTGGCGTCGGGAGCCTCTGCCGAAACGCTGTCGGACAAAATGGTCGCGACCCTTGAAAGCGTCTGTGTGGCGCCGGCGTCCTCCGAAGCAATGATGGCTGCCGGCGAAAAAATGGCCGCCGCAGAAAACTGGAAGTTGCTTCGGTCGGGACCAGCGCCGATGCCGATCATGCACAACGAGAATGGTCCGAAGATGTCCTTCGAAAGTGTCTGGGATCTCGATGGCGGCGCATCCTTGTATATCTCGATTGTGCGGCCTGAGCAGGTCGGACTCAGATACGACATTTGCGCCATTCAGCCGGCCGCTCGCGTCAACAGCGAAGAACTGGCTGGCGCGGTCGCTCGCCAGTTCGGATCGACGCTCACGAAGGACACGTCGGGAAGGTACAAGAACCAAGAAGGCTGGTTCTTCACCCAAGAGAAGGCGCGAGGAAACTGCGGAAAACAGGTCACCTTTTCCGGCGGTTCAGGCCAACCTGAAGCTCTCTTCTTCACGAACTTTGCATACCCCAACGACGGCCAATGGGACGTGATGGCTAAACACACCACGCGCTGTCCAATTCAATAACTCGTTCTGAAAGCGGAAAACTCATGTCCATCCTGATCGACAAGAATACCAAGGTCATCTGCCAGGGCTTTACCGGCAAGAACGGCACCTTCCACTCGGAGGCCGCGCTTGCCTACGGCACCAAGATGGTCGGCGGCACTTCGCCGGGCAAAGGCGGCTCGACGCATCTGGGCCTGCCGGTGTTCGACACGGTGCGCGAGGCGCGTGAGAAGACCGGTGCCGATGCGTCGGTGATCTACGTGCCGCCGCCGGGTGCGGCCGATGCGATCTGCGAGGCCATCGACGCCGAGATCCCGCTGATCGTCTGCATCACCGAAGGCATTCCTGTCATCGACATGGTCCGCGTGAAGCGCTCGCTGGCCGGTTCCAAGTCGCGCCTGATCGGGCCGAACTGCCCGGGCGTCATGACCGCGGGCGAGTGCAAGATCGGCATCATGCCCGCCAACATCTTCAAGACCGGCAGCGTCGGCATCGTCTCCCGCTCCGGCACGCTGACCTATGAGGCCGTGTTCCAGACCTCGCAGGAAGGCCTCGGCCAGACCACCGCGGTCGGCATCGGCGGCGACCCGGTCAAGGGCACCGAGTTCATCGACGTGCTGGAAATGCTGCTTGGCGACCCCAAGACCGAATCGATCATCATGATCGGCGAGATCGGCGGCTCCGCCGAGGAGGACGCCGCCCAGTTCCTCAAGGACGAGGCCAAGCGCGGCCGCAAGAAGCCGATGGTCGGTTTCATCGCCGGTGTCACCGCTCCTCCCGGCCGCCGCATGGGCCATGCCGGCGCGATCATCTCGGGCGGCAAGGGCGACGCCGGCTCCAAGACCGACGCGATGAAATCGGCTGGGATTACAGTGTCGCCGTCTCCCGCCCGCCTCGGCCACACGCTTGCCGAAAAGTTGAAAGGCTAATTCACTTCTTCGTACTTTTCCGGGCGAAGTTTCGCAGCAAATAGGATAAATGGTGCCTGTCGCGCTGAGCCCTGCCGGGGAGCTCAGCGCCAGCGCCGTTTGTTATGCGCGAACCGAAATCGCCAGGAACTCAAGTATGTCTCGCCAAGACGCGAACGCAGCCTTTGCCCTCTCCTCCTTTTTGCAGGGCACCAACGCCACCTACATCGACGAAATCTACGCCCGCTACGAGAAGGACCCGTCCTCGGTCGACGCCGAGTGGCAGGAGTTCTTCAAGAGCCTGAAGGACCAGCCGGACGACGTCCGCAAGAACGCCCAGGGCCCGTCTTGGGAGCGTACCAACTGGCCACTGACCCCGCAGGACGACCTGACCTCCGCCCTCGACGGCAACTGGGCGGAAGTCGAGAAGGCGGTCGGCAGCAAGATCGCCGCCAAGGTGCAGGCCAAGGGGGGCGATATCTCCTCCGCCGACGTGCTCCAGGCGACGCGCGACTCGGTCCGCGCGCTGATGCTGATCCGCTCCTACCGCATGCGCGGTCACTTCCACGCCAAGCTCGATCCGCTCGGCATCGAAGCGCCGCGCAATCGCGAAGAGCTTGACCCGCGCACCTACGGCTTCAGCGAAACCGATTTCGACCGCAAGATCTTCCTCGATCACGTGCTGGGCCTCGAATACGCTACGCTGCGCGAGATCACGGCGATCTGCGAGCGCACCTACTGCCAGACGCTCGGCGTCGAGTTCATGCACATCAGCAACGCCGCGCAGAAGGCCTGGATCCAGGAGCGCATCGAAGGGCTGGACAAGGAGATCTCGTTCACCCGCGAAGGTCGCCGTGCCATCCTGATGAAGCTGGTCGAAGCCGAAGGCTTCGAGAAATTCTGCGACACCAAGTTCACCGGCACCAAGCGCTTCGGTCTCGACGGCGGCGAATCGCTGATCCCCGCGCTCGAGCAGATCATCAAGCGCGGCGGCAATCTCGGTGTGAAGGAAGTCGTGGTCGGCATGCCGCATCGCGGCCGCCTCAACGTGCTGACCCAGGTGATGGGCAAGGCGCATCGCGCCCTGTTCCACGAGTTCAAGGGCGGCTCGGCCAACCCCGATGCGGTCGAAGGCTCGGGCGACGTCAAGTACCACCTCGGCGCGTCCTCGGACCGCGAGTTCGACGGCAACCGCATCCATCTGTCGTTGACCGCGAACCCCTCGCATCTCGAGATCGTCGATCCCGTGGTGCTCGGCAAGGTCCGCGCCAAGCAGGACCAGCATGGCGATCCGCCGGACCAGCGCATCTCGGTGATGCCGCTTTTGATGCATGGCGACGCCGCGTTCGCCGGCCAGGGCGTGGTCGCTGAGTGCTTCGGCCTGTCGGACCTGAAGGGCTACCGCACTGGCGGCTCCGTGCACTTCATCGTCAACAACCAGATCGGCTTCACCACCTATCCGCGTTACTCGCGCTCCTCGCCCTATCCGTCGGATGTGGCCAAGATGATCGACGCGCCGATCTTCCACGTGAACGGCGACGATCCGGAAGCCGTGGTGTTCGCGGCCAAGGTCGCGACGGAGTTCCGGCAGAAGTTCCACAAGCCGGTCGTGATCGACATGTGGTGCTATCGTCGCTACGGCCACAACGAGGGCGATGAGCCCGCGTTCACCCAGCCCGTGATGTACAAGCGGATCGCGGCCCATCCCTCGACCCTCACTCTTTACTCCAAGCGCCTGATCGCCGAAGGCGTGGTCACCGAGGGTGAGGTCGACAAGCTGAAGGCCGACTGGCGCTCGCGGCTCGATGCCGAGTTCGAAGCCGGCACCTCCTACAAGCCCAACAAAGCCGACTGGCTCGACGGCAAGTGGTCCGGCTTCAAGATCGCCGACCAGGAAGAGGATGCGCGGCGCGGCGTCACCGGCGTCGACACTGCGGTTCTGAAGGACATTGGCCGCAAGATCACCAAGGTGCCGGACGGTTTCCGCGTCCACCGCACCATCCAGCGTTTCCTCGACAACCGCGCCAAGGCGATCGACACCGGTGTCGGCATCGATTGGGCGACCGGCGAGGCACTGGCGTTCTGCACGCTGCTCAACGAGAACCACCATGTCCGCCTGTCGGGCCAGGATTCCGAACGCGGCACCTTCTCGCAGCGCCACTCGGTTCTGATCGACCAGGAAGACGAGAGCCGCTACACGCCGTTCAACCATCTCGGCCACGAGCAGGGTCATTACGAGGTCATCAACTCGCTGCTGTCGGAAGAAGCCGTGCTCGGCTTCGAATACGGCTATTCGCTCGCGGAGCCGAACACGCTGACGCTGTGGGAAGCCCAGTTCGGCGACTTCGCCAACGGTGCGCAGGTCGTGTTCGACCAGTTCATCTCCTCGGGCGAGCGCAAATGGCTGCGCATGTCCGGCCTCGTCTGCCTGTTGCCGCACGGCTATGAGGGCCAGGGACCGGAGCACTCCTCTGCGCGTCTCGAGCGCTACTTGCAGATGTGCGCCGAAGACAACATGCAGGTGGTCTACCCGACCACGCCGGCGAACTACTTCCACGTGCTGCGGCGCCAGCTCCATCGCGAGATCCGCAAGCCGCTGATCGTGATGACGCCGAAGTCGCTGCTGCGTCACAAGCGGGCGGTGTCGCGTCTGGAGGAACTCGCCAGGGATACGACCTTCCACCGCATCCTCTATGATGACGCCCAGATGCAGCCGAGCGAGGCCATCAAGCTTGTTCCGGACGACAAGATCCGCCGTATCGTGCTCTGCTCGGGCAAGGTCTATTACGACCTCTACGAGGAGCGCGAGAAGCGCGGCATCGACGACATCTATCTGATGCGCGTCGAGCAGCTCTATCCGGTGCCGCTGAAGGCGCTGGTGGCCGAGCTGTCGCGCTTCAAGAAGGCCGAAGTGATCTGGTGCCAGGAAGAGCCGCGCAACATGGGTGCGTGGCACTTCATCGAGCCCTATCTGGAATGGGTCCTCAACCAGGTGAACGGTGCGAGCCGGCGTCCGCGTTATGTCGGCCGCGCCGCTTCCGCCGCGACTGCCACTGGTCTGATGTCCAAGCATCAGGCGCAGCTGAAGGCGTTCCTGGACGAAGCACTGAGCTAAGAGGTTTTTAAGACGTCGTCATGCCCCGCGAAGGCGGGGCATCCAGTATTCCGCGCCGCCCGTCGTCATCGCGACCGTCACGGCGTACTGGATCGCCCGCCTTCGCGGGCGATGACACCTGAAAATTCATGACCGCACCGGCGATCCCTTARGGAAAAGACCATGACTGAAATTCGTGTGCCGACGCTCGGCGAATCCGTCACCGAGGCCACCATCGGCCGCTGGTTCAAGAAGGCCGGCGATCCCGTCGCCGTCGACGAGCCCTTGGTGGAGCTCGAGACCGACAAGGTCACCATCGAAGTCCCGGCGCCCTCGGCCGGCACGCTGAGCGAGATCATCGCTGCCGATGGCGCGACCGTTGCGGTCGGCGCGCTGCTCGGCCAGATCACCGACGGTGCCGGCGCCGCCAGGCCGGCCGCCGCCCCCGCGAAGCCCGCCGCTGCCGCTGCGCCCGTCGCCGCTGCTGCTGCCGCGCCGGCTCCGGCCGCGAAGGCGCCGCCGGCCGACGCGCCGCTCGCGCCGTCCGTGCGCAAGCTTTCCGCCGAGACCGGCATCGACGCCTCGACCGTTCCGGGCTCCGGCAAGGACGGCCGCGTCACCAAGGGCGACATGCTCGCCGCGATCGAGCGCGCCGCTTCCGCGCCGACCCCGGTCAACCAGCCGGCCGCCGCCGTCCAGGTCCGCGCGCCGTCGCCGGCCGATGACGCCGCCCGCGAGGAGCGCGTCAAGATGACCCGGCTGCGCCAGACCATCGCGCGCCGCCTCAAGGACGTCCAGAACACGGCTGCGATGCTCACGACCTTCAACGAGGTCGACATGACCAACGTCATGGCGCTGCGCGCGCACTACAAGGACGCGTTCGAGAAGAAGCACGGCTCGAAGCTCGGCTTCATGGGCTTCTTCACCAAGGCCGTCGTGCAGGCGCTGAAGGACATCCCGGCCGTCAACGCCGAGATCGACGGTACCGACCTGATCTACAAGAACTATTACCACATCGGCGTCGCCGTCGGCACCGACAAGGGCCTCGTCGTGCCTGTCGTGCGCGACTGCGACCACAAGTCGATCGCCGACATCGAAAAGGGCATCGCCGATTTCGGTCGCCGCGCCCGCGACGGCCAGCTCAAGATCGACGAGATGCAGGGCGGCACCTTCACCATCACCAATGGCGGCATCTACGGCTCGCTGATGTCGACCCCGATCCTGAACGCGCCGCAGTCCGGCATCCTCGGCATGCACAAGATCCAGGAGCGGCCGATGGCGATCGGCGGCAAGATCGAGGTCCGTCCGATGATGTATCTGGCGCTGTCCTACGATCACCGCGTCATCGATGGCAAGGAAGCCGTCACCTTCCTGGTCCGCGTCAAGGAGAGCCTGGAAGATCCGGCGCGGCTGGTGCTGGACCTCTGATTTCTGATGCCTTGAAAGCGCCGTCGCCTGTATGGGCGACGGCGTTTGTCGAAAGATGGAGGCGAGCGTGACGGATAAGGTCGTTGTCATCACCGGCGGCAGCCGCGGCATCGGGCGGGCGACCGCGATCGCGGCGGCCGCGCGCGGCTTCCGTGTCGTCGTCGGCTATGCCAGCAACAAGACGGCCGCCGACGAAGTGGTCTCGCTGATCGAGGCCAGCAACGGCAAGGCCATTGCGGTGAAATGCGATGTCGCCGAGGAAAGCGACATCCTCGAACTGTTCAAGCAAGCCGACAAGTTCGGCACGCTCGGGGCGCTCGTCAACAATGGCGGCATCGTCGGCCAGAGCGGCGTGCGCGTCGACGAGATGTCGGCCGAGCGCATCCAGCGCGTGATGGCGGTCAATGTCACCGGCTCGATTCTCTGCGCGCGCGAAGCCGTGAAGCGGATGTCGACCAAGCACGGCGGCCAGGGCGGCGTCATCGTCAATCTGTCATCGGTTGCTGCCAGACTTGGTGCGCCGAATACATATGTCGACTATGCCGCCTCCAAGGGCGCGGTCGATTCCTTCACCGTCGGGCTCGGCTATGAGGTCGCGAACGAAGGCATCCGCGTCGCCGCGATCCGGCCCGGCCTGATCGACACCGAAATCCACGCCGCCGGTGGCGAGCCCGACCGCGCCCATCGTCTGGCCCATCTGGTGCCGATGAAGCGCGTCGGCACCGCCGAGGAAATCGCCAACGCCATCGTCTGGCTGATGTCGGACGATGCCTCCTACGTCACCTCAGCCATTCTCGATGTGTCCGGCGGACGCTGACACATCCTCATCACGCTAAACCTACGGGACTTTCTCTCATGGCTACCTACGATCTCGTCGTCATCGGCACCGGACCGGGCGGTTATGTCTGCGCGGTGCGCGCAGCCCAGCTCGGCATGAAAGTCGCCGTGGTGGAAAAGGACGCCACGCTCGGCGGCACCTGCCTCAATGTCGGCTGCATGCCGTCGAAGGCGCTGCTGCACGCCTCCGAGATGTTCGAGGAAGCCGCGCATTCCTTCGCCAAGATGGGCGTTTCCGTTTCCGCGCCGAAGCTCGAGCTGCCGGCGATGATGAACTTCAAGCAGCAGGGCATCGACGGCAACGTCAAGGGCGTCGAGTTCCTGATGAAGAAGAACAAGATCGACGTGCTCAAGGGCACCGGCAAGATTCTCGGCACCGGCAAGGTGGAAGTCTCCGCCGACGGCAAGTCGCAAATGGTCGAGACCAAGAACATCGTCATCGCCACCGGCTCGGACATCGCGCGCCTCAAAGGCATCGAGATCGACGAGAAGCGCATCGTGTCCTCGACCGGCGCATTGTCACTGGACAAGGTCCCCGGCAAGCTGCTGATCGTCGGCGCCGGCGTGATCGGCCTCGAGCTCGGCTCGGTGTGGAAGCGTCTCGGCGCCGAAGTCGTCGTCGTCGAATTCCTGGACCGCATCATGCCTGGCATGGACGGCGAGATCGCCAAGCAGTTCCAGCGCATCCTGGAAAAGCAGGGCTTTGCGTTCAAGCTCGGGGCCAAGGTCACCGGCGTCGACACCTCCGGCAAGACGCTGAAGGCGACCATCGAGCCCGCCGCCGGCGGCGCCGCTGAATCCATCGAAGCCGACATCGTTTTGGTCTGCATCGGTCGCGTGCCCTACACCGACGGCCTCGGCCTGAAGGAAGCCGGCGTCGCGCTCGACAACCGGGGCCGCGTCCAGATCGACCCGCATTTTGCCACCAGCGTGAAGGGCGTCTATGCCATCGGCGACGTCGTCGCGGGCCCCATGCTCGCGCACAAGGCCGAGGACGAAGGCGTTGCGGTCGCGGAAATCATTGCGGGCCAGTCCGGGCACGTGAACTACGACGTTATCCCAGGCGTCGTGTATACCACGCCCGAAGTGTCTGCCGTCGGCAAGACTGAGGAGGAACTGAAGCAGGCTGGCGTGGCTTATACCGTCGGAAAGTTTCCGTTCACCGCCAATGGCCGTTCCAAGGTCAACCAGACCACCGACGGCTTTGTGAAGATTCTCGCAGATGCGAAGACCGATCGCGTGCTCGGTGTGCACATTATCGGCCGCGAAGCCGGCGAAATGATCCATGAAGCGTGTGTTCTTATGGAATTTGGCGGCAGTGCGGAAGATCTCGCGCGCACCTGCCACGCGCATCCGACCCGCTCCGAGGCCATCAAGGAGGCTGCGCTTGCAGTCGGCAAGCGGGCCATCCATATGTAGGCGACGCCCCGAGCCGTTTCGGGCGGGACAACACATGCTGCGCCGCCTTCTTCAACCGGTCTGGGTCCTGCTGGCGATCATCTTCCTGATCGAAGCCTGGCTGTGGGACCATCTCGAGCCGATCGTCGCGCGGGTTGTCGCATTGATTCCGCTCGCGCGGTTCAAGCAATGGCTGACTGAGCGCGTCGACGCGCTGTCGCCGGCGATGACGCTGATCGTGTTCGCGGTCCCCATCATTCCGCTGTTTCCGCTGAAGCTGGTTGGCCTGTGGCTGCTCACGCACGAATACTGGACCAGCGCGGTCTTCACGATCCTGTTCGCGAAGCTGCTCGGCGTCGGCGTCACCGCCTTCGTCTTCGACGTGACGCGCGACAAGCTGATGGAGATGGCCTGGTTCGAGCGGCTCTACGATCTCGTGATGAAGCTACGCGCCAAGGCGGCCGAGCTGGTCGATCCGATCAAGCGGCGCATCAGGGAGCTGATCACCGGCAACGGCGAAGGCTGGTCCTCGCGCACCCTCCGCCTGATCCAGCGCTTCCGCAAGAGCGTGCACGAAGCGCGGTAAGCGCTGTTGTGAGTTCAGGCTCGCACCAATTCCCAGGTGTCGTCCCGGCCTAGTGCGCAATTGCGCACGGGGGGCCGGGACCCATAACCCCAGGGAGAAGTTTGGCGAAGACTCGCCGTTCGGTACTCCCATCATCCGCAATCGATAGATCACGCGGTATGGGTCCCGGCCTTCGCCGGGACGACGGCGGAGTAAGCTGCCTTAATTCCTCAATGCAGATGCAGCACATGCGGCCACCACAGGCCGAACGCGGTCATGAGGATGCCGGCGAGGGTCAGGATGCCGCCGACATAGGCGAGCGCGAAGATGCCGGTGATGATGGTGGCCGAGGCCAGCACGATGCCGATCTGGAACGCGGCCGACGCCAGCTCGAAATGATGATACTTCGCGGTCGCCTCGTCGCGCTCGTGCTCGGCGTGCTTGGCCTTCTCGGCGAGCTGCTCGGTGCCTTCGCCCGTCTCCGGCTCGGAGCGGTAGCGCGCCGCGGTCTTGGTCCAGTCCTCGACCTGCTTCTGCAGCACCGGCTTCAGGGCCTCGTCGGTGGTGCCGGCCAGCGCGAGCTTGCCTTGCTCGGACGCGGTCAGCACCACGGTGCGACGGATGGTCTTGGCCTGGAAGAAGGCCCAGAGATTGGCGGCCTCGACGTTCTTGCTGATCGATTCGGTCTGGGCGCCCTTGCCGAGCGTTTCCGAGATCGCCAGGAACAGCGCCAGCACGGCGATCAGAAGGGCGATCTTCTTGTTCGAGCCGGACGCGTGTTCGGCGTGCTCGGCGTGCTCCATGCTTTCATGTGCGCTCATGATGTCCCTCCTGCCTCGGTTCCCCACGATTGACCGAACCGCGGGCGCCGCGCAAGAGGCAAGGGAGTTGTGACATCAGTGTGTCACCGCCGCGGATGCGCGCTCGCATAGACTTCCAGCAGCCGCTCGGAATCGATGCCGGTGTAGATCTGCGTGGTCGACAGCGAGGAATGGCCGAGCAGTTCCTGGATCGCGCGCAGATCGCCGCCGCGCGACAACAGGTGCGTCGCAAAGGAATGGCGGAGCGCGTGCGGCGTGGCGCTGTCGGGCAGGCCGAGCGCGCCACGCAGCCGCTCCATCGCGAGCTGGATGATGCGCGGGCTCAGCGGGCCGCCGCGCGCGCCGACGAAGATCGGGCCTTCCGCGGGCAGCGGATACGGGCACATCGAAACATATTCCTGCACGAGCGCGAGTACGTTTTGCAGCACCGGCACCATGCGGGTCTTGTTGCCTTTGCCGGTGACGACGAGCACGTCGCCTTCGCCGGGCCGCGGCACTTCGCGGCGCTTCAACCCGAGCGCTTCGGAGATGCGCAGGCCCGAGCCGTAGAGCAGCGCCATCACGGCGGCGTCGCGGGCCAGGATCCAGCTCTCGCGCTCCTCGCCGGCGCGCTCGTCGGCGTCCGCAAGGCGTTTGGCCGACGCCATCGGCAGCGGCTTGGGCAGGCTTTTTGCTACCTTCGGCGCGCGGATCGCCGACAAGGCGCCGACCTTGCCCTTGCCCTCGCGTTCGAGGAAACGGCCGAACGAGCGCAGGCCGGCGAGCGCCCGCATCAGCGAGCGGCCGGCAATGTCGTCGGCGCGGCGCATCGCCATGAAGGCGCGGATGTCGGTGGCCTCGAGCGCGGCAAACCGCGCCAGCGTCACGCGCTCGCCCCAATGGGTGCAGAGGAAATCGAGGCACTGCCGCAAGTCGCGGGCATAGGCCTCCAGCGTCTTCGGCGACAGCCGCCGTTCGGCGCCGAGATGCGACAGCCAGCGCGCCATCTCCTGCGCGATCGAGGGATCGGCGCTGGCGAGCTCGATGTGTGGGGCGGCCGCTTTGCTCATGAGCTCTGGACCTGGTGATTCCGCACAGTATATCGCATCACACTCGTTTATCGTTCGCTAAGGCCGCCTGCCGCGGCTAGCCTTGAAGCCCCGGGTTCCGATTCTCCGCCAAAGACCATTCATGGATCACTTGCCGCGCAGTGCCGCCTCCGCCAACGCGACCCGCATGGTCGACGTGCTGGTGCCGGTCGCGCTCGACCAGACCTATTCCTACAAGGTGCCGCGCGGCATGGAGCTGAAGGCGGGCGATCTCGTCGGCGTGCCGCTTGGGCCCCGCGAGGTGCTCGCCGTGGTCTGGGCCGAAAATGCCAATCCCGATCCACGCCTGCACAACCGGCTCAAGGAGGTCAGCGAGAAGCTCGATCTGCCGCCTTTGAAACCCGAGCTGCGTTCGGTCGTCGATTGGGTCGCCAATTACACGCTGAGCCCGCGCGGCATGGTGCTGCGCATGTGCCTGCGGATGGGCGAGAATCTCGGTCCCGAGCGGGTGCGCGCCGGCGTGCGCCTGGTCGGCGATCCGCCGCGGCGGCTGACGCCGGCGCGGCAGCGCGTCATCGAGCTGCTGTCCGACCGGCTGCTGCATGGCAAATCCGAGGCCGCCAAGGAAGCCGGCGTGTCCGCGGGCGTGATCGACGGTCTGGTCGACGAGGGCACGCTGACGGTCGAGCCGCTGCCGCCGCCTCCGCCGCCGCCGGCACCCGATCCCGGCTTTGGCCGGCCGGAGTTCACGCCGCTGCAGCTGTCCGCGGTCGATGCGATGCGTGCGCTCGCGGCCAACGGCACCTTTCACGTGGCGCTGCTCGACGGCGTCACCGGCTCGGGCAAGACCGAGGTCTATTTCGAGGCGGTCGCCGAGAACATCCGCCKCGGCCGGCAGTCGCTGATCCTGATGCCGGAGATCGCGCTGACCGGCCAGTTCCTCGACCGCTTCGCGCAACGCTTTGGCGCGCGGCCGCTGGAATGGCACTCGGAACTGACGCCGCGCACCCGCGCGCGCAATTGGGCCGCGATCTCCGACGGCAGCGCGCCCGTCGTGGTCGGCGCGCGCTCGGCGCTGTTCCTGCCCTACGCCAATCTCGGGCTGATCGTCGTCGATGAAGAGCACGACCAGGCCTACAAGCAGGAGGACGGCGTGCATTACCACGCCCGCGACATGGCGGTGGTGCGGGCGCATATCGCCAAGATTCCGATCGTGCTGGCGTCCGCGACGCCATCGGTCGAGTCCGAGGTCAATGCGCGCAAGAACCGCTATCAGCGCATCGCGCTGCCGTCGCGCTTCGGCGGCCAGCACATGCCGCATATCGAGGCGATCGATCTGCGCCGCGAGCAGCCGGCGCGCGGCCGCTTCATCTCGCCGCGCCTGGCCTCCGAGATCAAGACCGCGATCGAACGGCGCGAGCAGGCGCTATTGTTCCTCAATCGCCGCGGCTACGCGCCGCTGACGCTGTGCCGCGCCTGCGGCCATCGCTTCGCCTGCACCATCTGCGACGCCTGGCTGGTCGATCATCGCTTCCGGCAGCGGCTGGTCTGCCATCACTGCGGCTTCTCGATGCCGCGCCCGCAGACCTGCCCGCACTGCGCGGCGGAGGAATCGCTGGTCGCGGTCGGTCCCGGCGTCGAGCGCTTGCAGGAGGAGGCGGCCGCGCTGTTCCCGGACGCGCGGACCATGGTGCTGTCGAGCGATCTCATCACCTCGATCGAAACGATGCGCTCGGAGCTGAATGACATCGCCGAGGGCCGCGTCGACATCATCATCGGCACGCAGCTTGTTGCCAAAGGCCACAATTTTCCCCGGCTCAATCTCGTCGGCGTGGTTGATGCGGATCTGGGCCTGTCCAATGGCGATCCGCGCGCGTCGGAACGCACTTGGCAATTGCTCAACCAGGTGATCGGCCGTGCCGGGCGCGAGCAGGGCCGCGGCGTCGGCTATCTCCAGACGCACCAGCCCGACCATCCCGTGATGAAGGCGCTGATCGCCTGCGACCGCGAGGCCTTCTACGACAGCGAGATCGATTTGCGCGAACGGACGCTCTATCCGCCGTTCGGCCGGCTCGCGAGCCTGATCATCTCCGCCGGCGATCGTCCGAGCGCGGAAGGTTTGGGCCGCAGGCTGGTTGCGCTGGCGCCGCGCGACGAGCGCGTGCAGGTGCTGGGTCCGGCAGAGGCGCCGCTCGCCGTGATCAAGGGCCGCTATCGCTTCCGCATCCTGGTGAAATCGGCGCGCGGCTTCGACCTGTCGGATTATTTGCGCAACTGGCTCGCCGTCAGCCCGAAGCCGAAGGGCAATCAAAAGCTCGAGGTCGACGTCGACCCGCAGAGCTTTTTGTAGGCCTTTGCCGTCATTCCAGGGCGATGCGTAGCATCGAACCCGGAATCTCGAGATTCCGGGTTCACGCTTCGCGTGCCCCAGAATGACCGAGAATAGAAAAAGCCCGCCGTCCCCCAAGACGGCGGGCTTGTTCACCCGATGACCCCGCCGCTCACACGGCAGCAGCCGATGGCGAGGCCTGCGCGCGCGTCGAGGGCCTTAGGAGACGACCTCGGCGGTGACGCGGCCGACGCCGGCGCCGGTCAGGCCGATGGCGCGGGCAGCGCCGGTGGAGAGGTCGAGGACACGGCCGCGAATGAACGGGCCGCGGTCATTGATGGTGACGATGACGCTCTGGCCGCCATGGGTGACGCGCAGCTTGGTGCCGAACGGCAGCGAACGGTGCGCCGCGGTCATGGCGTTCTGGTTGAAGCGCTGGCCCGACGCGGTGCGGCTGCCGGACTCGTTGCCGTAGAAGGAGGCCATGCCGGAGAAACTGTGCCCCGTGCCCGACGACGGCGTCATGGCCGCGTTGGCGTTGCGCCAATCCGAGCCGGTCTCGGTCTGGGCGTGGTGGCGATGATGGTGATGGTAGCGGTGATGCCTGGATTTGGCGGAAGCTTCGGTGGCAGTTCCCCCGATCAGGAGAGTTGCGGCGACAAAAGCGATCGCCGTGCGCGGCTGGGTCACATAGCCCAGCGTCTTCAGTGACAGCATTTAGTGGTCCCTAAGCTAGTATTGCCACACATGTGGCCAGTGGAGCCCCCGTAGGTTTGTGAGCGGGTTGGCGTTTCGTTGCGCAATGAGGCGTGAATTGGGCAGTAGTTCCGCTATGTGTGCGGCTGAAACATCTTGTTACCTGCGCCGATATTCAGCCGATGTTCCGTAATCTTTGTCTTTAACGATTTGTTAACTGATGGATTACTTGCGAATACTGTAGATTAAAGTCATTGCTCGGATTGTTTAGAATTAGGTAAGTATTCAGCGAGTGGTGCGGACACGGACGGTCTCACACCTCTGCGAGCTGTGTTCATGGCCGCCATGCGCTGAGGGCAGGAACGAACGGCCGGGACGGCGCGCCTCAAGCCGTGTCAATTCCGCGGCATGGCAGGTGATCGCCGATGCCTCGCGCCGTGCGACGAACTGGCGAGCAATCGCCGTGGCTTTAGTTTGGCGTCATGTTGCACGTGCGCGCCTGCTATGTTAGCAAAGCCGCGATTTTAACGAGCCCGGCACGTCCCGTGTCGGTCGTAAATCGAAGTCCCGCTTGAATTCCAAGGGCTTGGATCGCTAGGCGCCGCTTCGTGGCGACGGTTTTTCCCTTGCGAATTTGACAGCTAAAAGAGCGCGTCTGTGGCTGCAGAAGATACGTCCGTTTCAGGTGTGTCGGGTCGTTATGCAACGGCCTTGTTTGAACTGGCCCGTGACCAGAACGTGGTCGACGAGGTCAAGGCCGATCTCGAGCGGTTCGAGGGCCTGCTGAACGAAAGCGCCGATCTGAAGCGCCTCGTCCGGAGTCCGGTGTTCGCGGCCGATGCCCAGTCCAGGGCGCTCGGTGCGGTGCTGGACAAGGCCGGCATTGCCGGCATCTCAGCCAATTTCCTCAAGGTTCTGACCGCCAACCGCCGGCTGTTCGCGGTGGCTGACGTCATCCGCGCCTACCGCGCCCTCGTCGCCAAGTTCAAGGGCGAGGCAACTGCCGACGTCACCGTCGCGGAGGCGCTCTCGGACAAGAATCTCGACGCCCTCAAGGTTGCCCTGAAGTCGGTGACCGGCAAGGACGTCGCGCTCAACGTGAAAGTCGACCCCTCGATCATCGGTGGCCTCGTGGTCAAGCTTGGCAGCCGCATGATCGATAGTTCGCTTCGCACCAAACTCAATTCGATCAAGCACGCGATGAAAGAGGCAGGCTGATGGACATCCGCGCCGCGGAAATTTCCGCGATCCTGAAGGACCAGATCAAGAATTTCGGCCAGGAAGCTGAAGTCTCCGAAGTCGGACAGGTGCTGTCCGTCGGCGACGGTATCGCCCGCGTCTACGGTCTGGACAACGTCCAGGCCGGCGAAATGGTCGAGTTCGAGAACGGCACCCGCGGCATGGCGCTGAACCTCGAAACCGACAACGTCGGTATCGTGATTTTCGGCGCCGACCGCGAGATCAAGGAAGGCCAGACCGTCAAGCGCACACGCGCCATCGTGGACGCGCCGGTCGGCAAGGGCCTGCTCGGCCGCGTCGTCGACGCGCTCGGCAACCCGATCGACGGCAAGGGCCCGATCCAGGCCGACAAGCGCATGCGCGTCGACGTCAAGGCGCCCGGCATCATTCCGCGCAAGTCGGTGAACGAGCCGATGGCGACCGGCCTCAAGGCGATCGACGCCCTGATCCCGATCGGCCGCGGCCAGCGCGAGCTGATCATCGGCGACCGCCAGACCGGCAAGACCGCGATCGCGCTCGACACCATCCTCAACCAGAAGCCGCTCAACGCGCAGCCGGACGAGAACATCAAGCTGTATTGCGTCTACGTCGCGATCGGCCAGAAGCGTTCGACCGTCGCCCAGTTCGTGAAGGTGCTGGAGGAGCAGGGCGCGCTGGAATATTCGATCATCGTCGCCGCCACCGCGTCCGATCCGGCCCCGATGCAGTACATCGCGCCCTTCACCGGCTGCACCATGGGCGAGTACTTCCGCGACAACGGCATGCACGCCGTCATCATCTATGACGATCTGTCCAAGCAGGCCGTCGCCTACCGCCAGATGTCGCTGCTGCTGCGCCGCCCGCCGGGCCGCGAAGCCTATCCGGGCGACGTGTTCTACCTGCACTCCCGTCTGCTCGAGCGCGCGGCGAAGCTGAACAAGGACCAGGGCTCCGGCTCGCTGACCGCGCTGCCGGTCATCGAAACCCAGGCCAACGACGTCTCGGCCTACATTCCGACCAACGTCATCTCGATCACCGACGGCCAGATCTTCCTGGAAACCGACCTGTTCTTCCAGGGCATCCGTCCCGCCGTGAACGTCGGTCTGTCGGTGTCGCGCGTCGGCTCCTCGGCGCAGACCAAGGCCACCAAGAAGGTCGCCGGCAAGATCAAGGGCGAGCTCGCGCAGTACCGCGAAATGGCGGCGTTCGCGCAGTTCGGCTCCGACCTCGACGCCTCGACCCAGCGCCTGCTCAACCGCGGCTCGCGCCTGACCGAGCTGCTGAAGCAGCCGCAGTTCGCGCCGCTGAAGATGGAGGAGCAGGTCTGCGTGATCTGGGCCGGCACCAACGGCTATCTCGATCCGCTTCCGGTCAGCAAGGTGCGCGCGTTCGAGGACGGCCTGTTGTCGCTGCTGCGCGGCAAGAACACCGAGATCCTCAATGCGATCCGCGACAGCCGCGATCTGTCCGACGACACCGCTGCCAAGCTGAAGTCGGTGGTCGAAGGCTTCGCGAAGACCTTCGCGTAAATAAAAGGCGTCATGGCCGGGCTTGACCCGGCCATCCACGTTTAACTGCGTGGAGAAGAAGACGTGGATGCCCGGGACAAGCCCGGGCATGACGACAGAGCTAGGCTAGCGGTTTGACCGCAAGGGATCGAACCGTCGGGGTGAACGAAGAATGGCGTCACTTAAAGACATGCGCGTCCGCATCGCCTCCACCAAGGCGACGCAGAAGATCACCAAGGCCATGCAGATGGTCGCGGCCTCCAGATTGCGCCGCGCCCAGCAGGCGGCTGAGGCGGCGCGGCCCTATGCCAACAAGATGAGCGCGGTGATCTCCAATATCGCCAGCGCGGCCGCGGGCTCGCCCGGTGCGCCGGCATTGCTCGCCGGCACCGGCCGGGACCAGGTTCACCTGCTGCTGGTCTGCACCGGAGAGCGCGGCCTGTCCGGCGCCTTCAACTCCTCGATCGTGCGCTTGGCGCGCGAGCGCGCGCAGGCGCTGATGGCGCAGGGCAAGGAAGTGAAATTCTTCTGCGTCGGCCGCAAGGGTTACGAGCAGCTCCGCCGCCTGTTCGACAAGCAGATCGTCGAGCATCTCGATCTGCGCAGCGTTCGTCAGCTCGGCTTCGTCAACGCCGAGGACATCGCCAAGAAGGTGCTGGCGCGCTTCGACGCCGGCGAATTCGACGTCTGCACGCTGTTCTACTCGCAGTTCAAGTCGGTGATCGCTCAGATCCCGACCGCGCAGCAGATCATTCCGCTGACCGTGGAAGAAAAGGCGGCGAACGCGCCGTCGACGTCCTACGAATACGAGCCGGAAGAGGACGAGCTTCTCTCCGGCCTGTTGCCCCGCAATATCGCGGTGCAGATCTTCCGCGCGCTGCTGGAAAACACCGCTTCGTTCTATGGCGCGCAGATGAGCTCGATGGACAACGCCACCCGCAACGCCGGCGAAATGATCCGCAAGCAAACCCAGATCTACAACCGAACCCGTCAAGCCCAGATCACCAAGGAGCTGATCGAGATCATCTCCGGCGCCGAGGCGATCTGACGCACCAACCAGACGACGGTCGTTCAAGTCCAGAATTTCGAAGGAGAGCTATTCATGGCTACAGCAGCTAACCAGATCGGTCGCGTCACCCAGGTCATGGGCGCCGTCGTCGACGTGCAGTTCGAAGGCCACCTGCCGGCCATTCTCAACTCGCTGGAAACCAAGAACGGCAACATCCGCCTCGTGCTGGAAGTCGCCCAGCATCTCGGTGAGTCCACCGTGCGCACGATCGCGATGGACGTGACCGAAGGTCTGGTGCGCGGCCAGGAAGTGACCGACACCGGCCAGCCGATCGCGGTTCCGGTCGGCGACGGCACGCTCGGTCGCATCATGAACGTCATCGGCGAGCCGATCGACGAAGCAGGTCCCATCAAGTTCGAAGGCAAGCGCGCCATCCATCAGGAAGCGCCGAGCTATACCGACCAGTCCACCGAAGCTGAAATTCTCGTCACCGGCATCAAGGTCGTCGATCTTCTTGCTCCGTACGCGAAGGGCGGCAAGATCGGCCTGTTCGGCGGCGCCGGCGTCGGCAAGACCGTGCTGATTCAGGAACTGATCAACAACGTCGCCAAGGCGCACGGCGGTTACTCCGTGTTCGCCGGCGTCGGCGAGCGTACCCGCGAGGGCAACGATCTCTATCACGAGTTCATCGAGTCCAAGGTCAATGCCGATCCGCACAATCCGGATCCGAGCGTGAAGTCGAAGTGCGCGCTGGTGTTCGGCCAGATGAACGAGCCGCCGGGCGCGCGCGCCCGCGTCGGCCTCACCGGCTTGACCGTCGCCGAGCACTTCCGCGACCAGGGCCAGGACGTGCTGTTCTTCGTCGACAACATCTTCCGCTTCACGCAAGCCGGCTCGGAAGTGTCGGCGCTGCTCGGCCGTATTCCTTCGGCGGTGGGTTATCAGCCGACGCTCGCCACCGACATGGGCGCGCTGCAGGAGCGCATCACCACCACCCAGAAGGGCTCGATCACCTCGGTGCAGGCCATCTATGTTCCGGCCGACGACTTGACCGACCCGGCGCCCGCGACCTCGTTCGCGCATTTGGACGCCACCACCGTGCTGTCGCGCGCGATCTCGGAAAAGGGCATCTACCCCGCGGTGGACCCGCTCGACTCGACCTCGCGCATGCTCTCCCCGCTCGTCGTTGGTCAGGAGCACTATGACACCGCGCGCCAGGTCCAGCAGGTTCTGCAGCGCTACAAGTCGCTCCAGGACATCATCGCCATTCTCGGCATGGACGAACTGTCGGAAGAGGACAAGCTGACGGTGGCCCGCGCCCGCAAGATCGAGCGCTTCCTGTCGCAGCCGTTCCACGTCGCCGAAATCTTCACCGGCTCGCCCGGCAAGTTCGTCGACCTCGCGGACACCATCAAGGGCTTCCGCGGCCTCTGCGAAGGCAAGTATGACCACCTGCCGGAAGCCGCCTTCTACATGGTCGGCACCATCGAAGAGGCGGTCGAGAAGGGCAAGAAGCTGGCTGCGGAAGCGGCCTAATTCTGGGTGTCATTGCCGGGCTTGACCCGGCAATCCATCAAGTAAGAATTTTGATGGATGGACCCGCGGGTCGAGCCCGCGGGTGACAGACAAAGCAAGCGGAAACATCATGGCCACCTTCCACTTCGATCTCGTCTCGCCGGAAAAGCTCGCATTCTCGGGCGAGGTCGACCAGGTCGACGTTCCCGGCGTCGAGGGTGACTTCGGCGTGCTGGCGGGACATGCGCCGGTCGTGGCCGCGATCCGGCCGGGCATTCTCACCATCACCACCGGCGGCAAGCACGAGAAGATCATCGTGCTCGGCGGCCTCGCCGAAGTCTCCGAAAACGGCCTGACGGTGCTCGCCGACGTCGCGACCTCACTCGACGAGCTCGACCGTGCGCGGTTCGCCGAGACCATCGCCGAGATGGAAGAGAAGCTCAAGGAGCACGAGGACGGCGAGCTCGATCAAGCGATCGAACGGCTCGACCACTTCAAGAGCATCCAGCAGCAGCTCAACTCCACGGCTATGCACTAAGCCCCGGGGCACCGCTCCGGGGCTCGGATACAAGATTTCTGAATAGTTTCAGCGCTCGTCACGGCCGTGGCGGGCGCTGAAACTTTGTTGCACCGCGCCGCCGATAGCGGCATTCTCTGCCGCGCGAATTTTGTTCCGGGACGGGTCACAGATGAAACGCAAGATCGCAGCGATTTTCGCAGCCGATATTGCCGGGTATTCGAGGCTGGTCGCGGAGGACGAGGAAGAGACGCTGCGGCGTCTGGCATCCTACCGCGAGGTCGTCGACGATTTCATCGCCAAGGCGGGCGGACGAATCTTCAACACCGCCGGCGATGCCGTGCTCGCGGAATTTCCCAGCGCCGTCGACGCGGTGCGCTGCGCGATCGACATCCAGGAAAGCTTGCGAACCCGGAACATGGCCTATCCGCCGAGCCGGCAGATGTCGTTTCGCATCGGCATCACCATCGGCGACGTGGTCGAGCGCGACGGCGATCTGCTCGGCGACGGCGTCAACATCGCGGCGCGGCTCGAGGGCCTCGCCGAGGTCGGCGGCATCTGCGTCTCCCGCGCCGTGCATGAGCAGGTCGCCAACAAGCTGTCGGTGCAGTTCGCCGACATCGGCGCGCAGGAGGTCAAGAACATCCCGACGCCGGTGCATGCCTACATGGTGGCGATGCGGCGCGAGGACGGCAGCTACAACATGCCGCAGGTGAAGAAAGGCGCGGGCAAGGGCGCGCCTGCGCCGAACTGGATGTGGCCGCTGGTGGTCGGCGTCGTCTCCATCGTCGCGATCGGCGTTGGCGGCTTCCTCTATTTCACCAAGCTCGAGACCACGAGGGCACCGGCGAGCTTCGCTGCGACCGCGCCAAGTCCGGCGCCGAGCGCGGCGGCCCCCAGCCCGACGCCCACCATGGCCGCAAAGGCGCCGATGCCGGCGCAAGGCGCCATGGCTGCGGCGAACCCGGCGCCGATGCCGTCGCCGCCCGCCGTCTCAGGCGGCAAATTCCAGGCCGACATGGTGCCGTTCATCGGCGAGCGCGTGCGCGGCTTTCTCGTCAACGATTATTCCGCCGCCGGCGACTACAAGGCCTTTGCGCTCAACATCGGCGGCTTCACCGGCTCCGCGCTCAATCAGCCGAGCGAGGAAGCTGCGCGCAGTGCCGCGCTCGAGCAGTGCCAGAAGCGCGCGGATGCGTCGCAATCGCCGCGGCGCTGCGAGCTCTATGCGGTCGGCAACACCGTCGTCTATGCCCACGGCAAGCCGCCGATGCCGCCGCAACCCTGGATCCGGCATGACACCATGACCGAGCGCCCCTTCGCGTCGAAGGACTTTCCGATCGTGCGCGATCCCGCGAAACTCCGGCTCGAGAACATGTATGCGCCGGCTGCGAAATCGCGGTCGGTCGCGCTCGCCCCGGGCGGCCAGTATTTCATGGTGATGGGCGCGTCGTCCCCAGACGATTCGGCGCGCCGCTCGCTGGAATCCTGCGGGGCGATCGCCGGCGTCGCCTGCATGATCGTGGCGGCCGATGATAATTTCGTCGTGCCGATCCCGACCTTGCTCAAGATCACCGGCTTCTTCCATGCCGCAAGCAACGCGTCCATCGTCGCCGATGCGCGCGACGAGGTGGTGCGCAAGCTTGCCGACGGCATGGGCTGGAATGCGGTCGCCGTCGGCACCGCGGGCCGTCCCGGTCTCGGCCTGAAAGCCGCCGACGAGCAGAGCGCCGTCAACTCAGCGCTCGCCGATTGCGCCAGGCGCGACAGCGATTGCCACGTCATCGCGATCGGCCCGTTCACGGTGGGCCCGACGAATTAGCGCGGGATGAGACCCGACTAGCGCCCCGACATTGGTGCGTTCCCTCCCCCCTTGTGGGGGAGGCTAGGGTGCTTGCGCTCCGCCGCCGACTTCTCTCGACGCTTCAGCACCTTCGCCACAACCACCGCGCATCGCGCCAGCGGTGTCCGGCTACTGTGCATGGGGTTGTTTGCGATATTTTATGTTGCGAAGGGCGCGAACTGCTTCGCGACGGCCTGATAGACCTCGCGGCGGAACGGCACCACCAGATCGGGGACGCGGTCGAGGCGCTCCCAGCGCCACGCATCGAACTCGGCAGGCTGGTCGTTGCGCGGTGTCAGCGGGTCGATCTCGTCGTCGCGGCCGGTGAAGCGCAACGCGAACCATTTTTGACGCTGGCCGCGGAATTTCGCCAGCCGATGCGTCTGCGGTCCGTCATAGGGCGGGAACTCGTAAGTCAGCCAGTCGGTCTCGCCGAGATAGGCGGCGCTCGTGACGCTGGTCTCTTCCCAGAGCTCGCGCATCGCGGCATCGCGCAGATCCTCGCCCTCATCGACGCCGCCTTGCGGCATCTGCCAGTCGAGGCCGGGCAGGATGATCTCGGGTCCATCGCCCTTGAAGCGGTGGCCGATCAGCACACGGCCGTCGGCGTTGAACAGCGCGATCCCGACATTGGGACGGTAGGGCTTGTTGATGTTCGACATGCGGCCACTTGTTTGATCGTCATTCTCAGGTGCGCAAGCGCGCACCGTAGTTCGTGCTTCGCACGCCCCGGAATGACGGCGCAAACTATTCCTCTGCGAGCGCGGAAAATTCCTTCACGACGCGCTCATAGACCGGGCGCTTGAAGGGAATGATCAGCCCGGTCAGGTTCTTCATCGGCTCCCAGCGCCAGCTCACGAATTCGGCCTTGTGGCCGCCGCCGCCCGGCTTCTCGACATTGATCTCGCTGTCCTTGCCGGTGAAGCGCACCGCGAACCATTTCTGGCGCTGGCCGCGGTAGCGGCCCTTCCAGGCGCGGCCGGCAACGGTGCGCGGAATGTCATAGATCAGCCAGTCCGGAACTTCGCCGAGCCGCTCGACCGAACGCACGCTGGTCTCCTCATAGAGCTCGCGCTTGGCGGCTTCCCAGGTGTCCTCGCCGGGGTCGACGCCGCCTTGCGGCATCTGCCAGACATGGGTGTCGTCGACATGCTCGATGCCGCCGGCGCGGCGGCCGATGAACACCAGTCCCTTCGTATTGATCAGCATCACGCCGACGCAGGTTCGGTAGGGCAGATCCTCGTAACGCGCCATTCCGCCAAACCTTTCGTGCTGATGGCGGGCACGTCGGCCCCCCGGGGACCCGTGCCGTACCAATCCGTTGATTTAGCTGGATTTTGATTTCAGCATCGCGGTTGTCAATGGCACCAAGAGGATGCCCCGCTCGCTCAATGTCTTGGTCCAGGCGCCGATCCGCTCGATTGAGACCGGCAGGGCAGAGGCGGTTCCGACCGCCGCGCCGCGCTCGCGCGCCGCCGCTTCGAGCTTGTTCAGGGCGCGGTCGATCTCGGCCGGGGTCGGCACCACGTCGATGGCGATGTCACCCTTGCCGAACGGCATCGCCTGGCTTGCGGCGGCCTGGGGCGCGATGCTGCGGGGTGAGGAGCCGTCGTCGAAGAAGCCGAGCCCGCGCTTGGCCGCCTCGCGGATGATCGGCTGCATCGCCGCATCGGTCGCCACGAAACGGGCGCCCATGAAATTGGTGATGCCGGCATAGCCCTGCATCCGGCTCAGATGCCAGTACAGGCGGTCCATGTTCTGGTCGCTGCTCAGCGACGTCAGCAGCGTCTGCGGCCCTGGATCGTTGTCGGGGAAATCGTACGGCTCCATCGGGATCTGGAGGAAGATCTCGTGACGCTGGGCGCGGGCCCGCTCGGCGAGTTTTCCTGGATCTGAACCATAAGGCGTGAAGGCCAGCGTCACTGCCGGCGGCAGCTTCATGATCGCGTCGGTGGTCTTGGCGGCACCGACGCCGAGGCCGCCGATCACGATCGCGACCACCGGCATCTTGGCGGCCTTGGCGCGGTCGGCATCCGCGGCATAGACGTTGAACGGCTTCAGCCCGTCGGCGACCACGGGAATCATGCCGTAGCGCGATTTCTCCAGCAGCTTCGAGTCGACCCCGGCCATGACGGGCGGCACGGCTGCGGCCGCCTCGCCCTTGCCGGCGGCGTCGCCGCCGCCGATCACCACGTCGTGGCGCGCGCCGCTGGAGCCGTCGATGATGGTGACGGTCTTCTGCTCGCCGGAGGCGGCCTGTTTCGGCGCCTCCCTGGTCTCCTGCTTGCTGTCCTGGCCGTGTTCTTGGCCGCGTTCTTGGCTATGGCCGGCCGCCGCCGGTGCCGGCTTCTCGTCCGTGGCCTTCGGCTCGCGAATCGCGAGCCGGGTCATTGGCTCGCCGCCGAGCGGGTCCTTGTTGAGGATGGCGAAGCCGGCAAAGGTCACCAGGAACAGGCCGAGCAGCACGGCCAGGAGTTGCATGGCCGTGAACGGCAGCCGCAGCCGCCGTTTGCGGCGCGGCTTATCCTGTCCGAGCGGGGCGCTCAGATCATCGGCCGTTTCAGTCATGCGCGATCCCGAATCACTCGGGCCGACGATACCACGCCGAGGTCAAGCGGCGGCAGGCCGGGATAGGCCGGGGGCGGTCCGGAGCCTCCAAGCAAAAAGGGCGGCTTCGGGAAGCCGCCCTTTCGATGGATCGCGTGGTGCCAAGACGACTTGGCTCAAGACGACTTGGCTCAAGACGACTTGGCTTGAGGCCTTAGTTTGCCGCTTTGGGCTTGTCGGTCGTGCCCTTGTTGTCGCCGCCCGGCGTCGGCGCCGCGGAGGCGCTGTTCTTGATGCCGTGAAGCAGGTCGTCGGCCATCTTGAGCGCCTTGTCGTCCTTGGCGTCCGGCGGGACGTAGGACTGCGAGCCGGTCTTCTCGTCGCCGTCGTTCTTGAGATGGCCGCGCAGCGAAGCCTCGCCCTTGGTGTCGGTGCGCGACTTCAGCTCGTCCGGCACGTCCTGAAGCACTTCGATGTCGGGCACGATGCCCTTGGCCTGGATCGACTTGCCCGACGGCGTGTAGTAGCGCGCCGTGGTCAGCCGCAGCGCGCCATTGCCCGAGCCGAGCGGAATGATGGTCTGCACCGAACCCTTGCCGAACGAACGCGTGCCGACAATGGTCGCGCGCTTGTGGTCCTGCAGTGCGCCGGCGACGATTTCCGACGCCGAGGCCGAGCCGCCGTTGACCAGCACGATCACCGGCTTGCCCTTGGTCAGGTCACCCGCATGCGCGGTGCGGCGCTGCGTCTCCTCGGCATTGCGGCCGCGGGTCGAGACGATCTCGCCCTTCTCCAGGAAGGAATCGGAGACGGTGACGGCCTCCTCGAGCAGGCCGCCCGGATTGTTGCGGAGGTCGATGATGTAGCCCTTGAGCTTGTCGCCGATCTGATTCGAGAGGTTGGCAACCTCGCGCTTCAGGCCTTCGGTGGTCTGCTCGTTGAAGGTGGTGATGCGGATATAGGCGATGTCGTCGGCTTCGATGCGCGCGCGCACCGAGCGGACGCGGATGTTGTCGCGCACCAGCGTGACGTCGATCGGATTGTCCTGGCCCTTGCGGATGATCTTGAGCTTGATCTTGGTGTTGACCGGCCCGCGCATCTTCTCGACCGCCTGGTTCAGGGTCAGGCCCTGCACCGCCTCTTCGTCGAGATTGGTGATGATGTCGTTGGCCATGATGCCGGCGCGCGAGGCCGGCGTATCGTCGATCGGCGAGACCACCTTGATCAGGCCGTCTTCCATCGTGACCTCGATGCCGAGGCCGCCGAACTCACCGCGAGTCTGGACCTGCATGTCGCGGAAGCTCTTGGCGTCCATGTAGCTCGAATGCGGGTCGAGACCGGTGAGCATGCCGCTGATGGCGGATTCGATCAGCTTGGTGTCGTCGGGCTTCTCGACATAGTCGGAGCGAACGCGTTCGAAGACGTCGCCGAACAGATTGAGCTGGCGATAGGTGTCCGCGGTCGCGGCCCGTGCGCTCGAGCCCATGAACACCGCGCGCGGCTGGGTCACGAACAGCGTCAGCGCCGCACCGGTGGCCGCGCTGAGGAGGATAACTGAAGTCTTGCGCATCATCCGCGAACCTTCTCGCCTTCATTTGCGGCCCACCATGGGCCTGGATCGATAGGAGTGCCGTCTTTGCGGAACTCGACATACAACACAGGTTGACTCGCGTTCGTGGCGAGAATGGAGGCGACTTGAGAGGTCGACCCCATGGTCGCGACAGGCTCCCCCGTGAGCACAAACTGTCCGATGTTTACCGAAATGCGCTCCATCCCGGCGATCAAGACATGATACCCGCCCCCGGCATTAAGGATCAAGAGTTGTCCATAGCTGCGGAACGGGCCGGAATAGACCACCCAGCCGTCACACGGCGTTGTGACCTGGGAGCCGGGCCGGGTTGCCAGGGAAATGCCCTTCTGGACCCCGCCGACCCCGTCGGAACCGCCAAAGTCCCTGATCTTGTTACCGTTAACCGGAAGCGGCAGCAGCCCCTTGGCCGACGCGAACAGGATCGCCGGGCTGGTCCGGGACCGGTCCTTGAAAGCGGCAGGACCGGGCTTTGCGTTGGCGTTGGCGCTGGCAGCCGCCTTTGCCTCGGCCTGCTTTGCGGCCTCGGCCGCCTTCTCAGCCGCCTTGGCGGCGCTTTGCAGATCCTGCTCCATCTTGGCGATCAGCCCCTGGAGATCGCCGACCTGCCTGGAGAGCACGATGGCGCGCGAATTCTCGGCGTCGAGATCCTTTTCGCGCGACGCCTGCTGGCGTTGCCGCTCGTCGACCAGGGCGGTGAGCCGGGTCTGGTCGTTGCGGACCTTGTCGCGGTCCGAGGCGAGAAGGTCGCGCTCGGCGGCGATGTTCTTGCGTAAGGCCACGAGCTCGCCGAGCTCGCTTGCGATCTTCTCGGCCCGGCCGCGCAAGTCCGGCACCACGGCGCCGAGCAGCATGGCGGTGCGCAGCGATTGCAGCGCATCCTCGGGGCGCACCAGCAGCGCAGGCGGCGTGCGCCGGCCGGCGCGCTGCAAGGCCGCCAGCACCTCGACGATGTCGGCGCGGCGCGAATCGAGCGAGGCGCGCATCGCCTGCTCGCGGCCGTTCAGCGTCTTCAGCCGCGCTTCGGCTTCCTCGATCTTGGTCTCGACGGCGCGCACATTGGCCGCGGTATCGATCAGCTGCTGATTGAGCTGGCTACGGTCCTGTCCGAGCGAGGTGATCTCGGCCTTGAGCTTGGCCTGGGCTTCCTCCGCGCTCTTCTGCTTCGCGCGCGCGGCCTCCAGCTCCTGCTCGCGCTGCTTGATCGCATCGGGCGAGATCGCCGCGGTCTGCGGTGGCGGCGCCGCCGTCTGAGCTTGCGCGAGGCTTGCGCCGGCGAGCATTGCGATCAGCAGCAGGTTGGGAATCGGCGCTCGCATCGCTTTACGCAAAGGTGCTCGTTGTGGCGCGCATCACGCGCGGTGATAGGGGTGGCCGGCCAGAATGGTGGCGGCCCGATAAAGCTGTTCCAGAAGCATGACGCGGACCATTTGATGCGGCCAGGTCGCAGAGCCGAACGCGATCGCGAGCTTGGCCTTACGGCGCAATTCGGGCGAAAGTCCGTCCGCCCCTCCGATCACGAAGATAGTATGACCGGCGCCCTCGTCGCGCCAGCGCCCGAGGTGCCGTGCGAATACGGTGGAATCGAGATTCTGGCCGCGCTCGTCCAGCGCCACCAGGATCGATTTCTCCGGAATATGCGCACTGATCGCCGCGGCCTCTTCGGCCATCCGCGTCGGTGCGTCGCGCGCGCGGCTTTCGGGAATTTCGTGGACGGTGAGCTCGCGGAATCCGAGCTTGCGGCCGGCCTCGTCGAACCGCTCGAAATAGCGGTCGGCAAGCTCCCGTTCGGGGCCCTGCTTCAGCCGGCCCACCGCAATGACAGCAACACGCATGTGTTCAGAGTCGTGTTTTCAAGACCGCGCGCATCTCGCGCGCGCACGACGCTAGCATGCGCGTCAGCCGATTCGAAATCGGCTCTTTCAGGCCTCTAGATCGCCTTCGCCGCCCCTGGGCCCTGCGTGTACAATCTCTCGAGATTGTAGAACTCACGGACCTCGGGTCTGAACACGTGCACGATCACATCGCCGGAATCGATCAGCACCCAGTCGCAATTGGGCAAGCCCTCGACATGGATGTTCTTGATGCCGGTTTCCTTGAGGCTCTTCGTGACGTTTTCCGCGATCGCGCCAACGTGCCGGTTGGCCCGGCCCGTGGTGACGATCATGTAGTCGGAGTACGCCGATTTGCCGCGAAGGTCGATGGTGACCGTCTCTTCCGCCTTCATATCCTCGAGGCGGGAGAGGATCAGGCTCAGCGTCTTGTCGGCGTCGGGTTGCGCCTTCAAGGCCGCAGCTTTGGTCGATGTTTTACGCGCCGGTTTCGCTACCTTGGGTAAAACAGACTTGGACAATACAGACGTGGTCAGGGACCATTCCTTTCACTGTATCGCGAACACCGAATCCAGTGCTCACCGGTTACACTACATCATGTGGGGTTAAGGGTTTCAATATGCCAGAGAGCCCGAAGTCCACACCACCTCCGCACAGTCTGACTCACTTCGTACCTTTCCAGCTCCCGTCCGGGTTCCGCAGGCGGGTTGAGGAGAGGTTCAGCTTCAACCC